>JACZKF010000139.1 GCA_014860175.1 Desulfuromonadales bacterium
TCGCTGCGCCCGTCGCCGTTCCAGTCACCTGCCACCGGCAGGTCGCCGGCCAGACCGAACTGCAGCCTCTGGTCGATGGAAGAGTCCCACCGGCGGTTGCCGTCGGTGTCGAAGAACCACCACCCCTGGCCATTGATCACCCGGAAGACGCCGAAGTCCGAGATCCCGTCGCCGTTCCAGTCGCCGACCACCGGAATATCGGTTCCCAGACCGAACTGCAGCGCCTGGTCCACCCCCGGATCCCAGGCCCGGTTGCCGTTGCTGTCGAAGTACCACCACCCTTGACCGTTCTTGTTGCGGAACACTCCGAAATCCGAAACCCCATCGCCGTTCCAGTCGCCGACGACCGGGATATCGCCGGCAAGTCCGAACTGCAGCGCCTGGTCGATACCCGATTCCCAGACCCCGCTGCCGTTGGTGTCGAAGTACCACCACCCTTGGCCGTTCACGCTGCGGAAGACCCCCGGGTCTAGCAAGCCGTCGCCGTTCCAGTCACCAGGGGCGATCTTGTCGGTGGCAAGACCGAAGCCGGTCAGGGTGAAATCGAGTCCACCCCACTGGCCATTGCCGTCGGCGTCGGTGTACCAGCGGGCGCTGCCATCGGCCATCTTGCGGAAGACCCCGATATGCTGCTGGGCCAGGCCGTGCAGATCGACTGTGCCGCCGCCGTTGTCGCTCCAGGTTACCGGCTGGCGCGAGCCGTTGGGCTGCAGGGTACGGGCCGGAAGCTCCTTTTGCCGCTGGGCATCCCAGATCCGAAATGTCAGCACCTCCCCGGCAACCGCCCCCTCGACTGCGGCAGTGACCGGATCGTCGCCATAGACGACGACGGTGTAGCTGCCATCCTCCTCGATAAAGCCTCGACCACAGAGCAAACCGCGGGCGAACACCCCGACTTCACTGCCGGCGACCGGTAGGATGACCGCGCCTTGCTTCGAGCTGTCGAATTTCGCCTGACCACTGAAGGTGGCCGAAAGCAGGCTGCCCACTGGAGCGGGGAAATGCGGCAGCAGCGAAGTCGCCAGCATATTCATGCCATAGCTGCCAAAATCCTGAAACAGGGGGGGCAGAGTGGCTGGTACAGGGCCAAAAGACGCCGCCACAAATGTGATAGAACGATGCTCCAACTCTCCGGGGAGGCTTGGATCGTAGATCTTGAACAAGAGAGAGTCCTGAGCCGACGCCCCCTCATCAATCCCGCCCGTGAAGGGGTCATCGCCATAGATGTGAAGTAGAAAAGCGCCCCCATTCACCGAGTCGACCCCCGAGACCCCGCAGAGAACCCCCTGGGGATCAAACACCGCTATCTCGACCCCGGTTCCAGCGGCTTGACCGTCGATGGTCAGATATCCATAGACATCCATCGACACGTAGGTGGGGGTGGGTCGCTGAAAATAGACCGGCTCCGCAGGTGCCGCCCAGCTTGCGACAGGCGTGAATGCTGCAAGGGCACAAGCTGCTGCCACTCCTGCAAACGCCTGGGTGATCGTGTTCGCTATCTTTCCTGCATTCATCTCAGACCTCTGCTGCACCTTGGAAGGACTGCTGTTTCACTAGAAGATGAGGTCCATACCATAATGGCCTCGATCCTCGAACCGCAGCGGGAGACGGGGGGCCTTGTTGCCATAACTATTGACTACCTGTGAGATCTCACTGGCGGCAATCGTCTTTCCTGCCCCCTTGGAATAGATGTTGAAATAGAGTCGCTCACCCGGTTGAGCCCCTTCATCGAGGGCCGGAGTGGACAGATCGTCTCCATAGATCTGCAGGATGAAAGACCCCCCGTTCTTCACGTTCACCACTGAGGCTCCGCACAAGGTCCCCTGGGAATCGAAAACGCCGATCTCCAGCCCCTGGTTTAGCATGCCCACATCGTTCGGAATCACCAACCCATAAACCGTCATGCTCTGCGGGGTCGGCTTGACGCCGGTGAAAAAGACCGGCTTAGCCGTCTCTGCAGCAGCGGTTTCAGGCCTCGGGCAAATCGTTATAAGCAAAAGGACGATCGAAAGAAAAATCGATTTTTTCATGATGAACTCCATGGCACACGGCCGAAAAAGAGCTTACAAGACTCACGTATCAACCGGTATCGGATGGATTACCGGTAATCCAGCTGGCCCGCTTGGCTCAGTTTGATCCAGTAACCAAATCCCGGCCCCATGTAGTTCAAGTCATTGATATAGGGGGGGAGGGTCGGATCGAACACATGGGCGCCGTTTTTATCGAAGGAACGCACCTGCTGGATGCCGCCGCCCAGTTCACCGAAGATATCCAGAATGGAGTTTATTTTGACGAACCCGGTCCCCTCGGGAAATGGCCCGACAGGCTGCTCATCCGTCACATGCCTGGCACTGAGCCCCCAGTATCCGACCAGATTCCAGCTGGCATGCATGTTCAGGGTGGCGGCAGACGGCAGCGGCGGGCCGTTGATCACCAGCTCGCAGGCCTGGTTCATTCGAATCCAGTAGCCATATCCGCCGGCGACATAGTTGAGGTCGTTGAAGATGGTCGGTATAGCCGGGTCGAAGGTTTTTGCGCCGTCGACGTCGAAGGCGCGCACCAGAGCGTATTTCCCTTCGATACTCGCGAAAACGTCCTTGATGGAGGTGACCGGCTGATAAACGACACCGGCGGGAACCGGTACCGTCGGTTGCGCCCCGACGTGCCAGACCTTGGCCACCGGGAAGCTGACCAGATTCCAGCCGGCCTGCAGCGGAATTCTAACTTGCTCCACCCCGTTGAGGTTGACGTTACTCACTGCCCGGTCGGCCCAGGCCAGGGAGCCTGTCACCACCGTCGTTTCCACCTTGTATTCCTTCTGCTGAGCGACACTCCAAAGCTTGAAGGAGATAACGTCGCCGGGGCGCGCCCCTTCAGCGGCTGCAGTGTCCGGGTCGTCGCCAGAGACGTGAAGTAGACCATAATTGCCCGGA
>JACZKF010000014.1 GCA_014860175.1 Desulfuromonadales bacterium
GTGTGTCGGTGGTTCAATTCCACCCTTGGCCACCATTCCTCTCTGGTGTATTCCGGTCAGAGTATCATTCTCCGCTCGGATTCGATTGCCCGGCCTATGCCGGGCAATGTGTCCACCAGTGTAAGCCGCCACTTGATTTGAGACTTTCTGCCACTTGATTTGAGACCGACCGGAGGGGCGGCGAATACCGGAAAAATACAGGTCCGACTGCCCGCGCTCGAGAAGGGCTAAGCTGCGTCCGTGGAGCGCGCGGCAAGGATTCCTCTCAGCTCTCCCTCCAAGGCCGCGCGGGCGATGGGAATCTCCTTGTCAAAGTATTCAGACGCCTTAATCCACGCGTCAAGTTTCTGCTGAGTGAAATGCGGTGGAGATGAGCCACTATCGTGAGTAATGAAGACTCCGAACCCGATGACTTTGCCCCTCATATCTTTATTGAACTGCTCAAGCTGTGTGCAGAGCGCCTCGGGCAAGTAGATTCGATTCTTATCAAAGTAACGGTAGAAATCGGCGGCCTTGTTCATGGCGGCTATGTACTTCTCTTGCTTCGATGGCTCTCCGCCAAACTCCGCAAGTGCGACAAAGCTCTGTGACGCCCAATGTGCCTCTACTAACAGGCCATAGACCTCAGCGATAACCCTGGCTCTGCGATCATGAAGTTTCGAGAAGCGCACTTGATGCTCCAGTGCGGCGAGCTGGAGATCGTGTCTAAGGCGCTCTGTAGTATCGGTCGTAGCAGATTCGAGCCCGGCCTTAAATTTTGCCAAATCCCTTGCTAAGAGCTGTGATCCAAGCGAGCGTGCCAGCCATCCAAGTATAAGTAGGAGCGCGGCATTGCCTCCGAGCGCGAGAAGAATTGACTGCCAGGGGTCCATATGAATTAGCCACCGTATTGCGATCATCCAGAACACAGCATATCAAGAAGAATAAGTCTATGCTTGCCCAGTCAATCATGCAAAAACAACGTTGTCAGCGTCTGGCAGCGAACTCGATTCACCACAACTGCCTGGTCACCGCCGAGGTATCGAAACCCTTGGACGGCCCTGAAATGTCCACCAAAGCCGCTCATCGCTGTCGGTTTACCCGCCCTAGCCGCGCTCCTGGAGATCGATCCGATCGAGCGGCCCTTGTGCTGGCCGTATAGCATGGCGCTTACCTGCGTCCACGCCGGGCTGCGCCGCAGCGCTGCGGCCAGACCTGGGTGGGAGGTGTGGAACAGCGTCCGCATCGGCACGCCGTAGCGGTTTTCTCCGCGACGCCACATCTCGCAAACGGCGTCGAGGAAGCGCAGGCCGACGCCGGCGCCTTGCCACTCCGGCATAACCACCAGGCGGCAGGCGCGCGCCTCTACGAAACCCGGTCTGGTTGACACGGCAACGTGCGCCACCAGCTCGCCGTCGACGGTGGCCACGTAGTTCGTGGCGGCGATCATTCTGGGCAGCTTCAGATAGTGATGCGGCTCAAAGAGCGGACAGTAACGCCAGTCCGTCTGCCACAGATCCAGGTCGAAGCGGGGCCGGCGCCAAAGCGACCCCCTTGAGAACTTGCCCGTTCCCGTATCGAATACCCAGTCCGGCTCCAGCCAGTCGATGATGTCGTAGTGGCAGGAGAGCAGCACGGCCTGGCCGCCGGCGCGGCGCCATGCCTTCTGAAAGGCGAGGGCGCCGATTCTCGCGATCTGCCGGTCGACAACCGAGCTGAACTCGTCGATCACCACCTGGCGCGGTGCGTCGCAGATCACGCGCGCGAGGTCCGCGCGGAAGCGTTCGCCATTCGACAGCACTGAGTACGGCCGCAACCAGGTGGGCACCGAACCGAGGCCCACAGAGGCCAACGCGGCCGTTACATCGTCGAACCCGCCCCGAGGCGCGATCGCATCGACGATCGGCCGTCGTTGGGGCCATTCCGGCTTGTAGATCGCGCCTTCGCCCCATAGTTGCCTGCCGAGGCTGGACTTGCCCGACCCGCTCGGGCCGACGACCACACCCAGGCGCCAGTCTGCGTCCTCGATCGGCAGCTCGGCCGAGATCGAAAAGTCGGCGCCGGACTCGACATTAAACAGGGATTTAACCCGCGCTGAGCGGTAGCTTTTGAAGTCGCTGCAGCGATTGCGGACCTCGATCTTCATACCGTCACCACCTTGCAGTCCATGCCGCGCCGGGAGAGCACGTTATAGACGCGGGCCTGCTCGCGCTCGTTCTTGCAGAGCACGATCACGCCGTATTGCTGACGGTAGCGGAAACCATTGCGGCCGGGCGCCGGCCTAGCTTGTTTTTGTTTTGCGAGCATGTGTCGATGCCTCTTTCTTCGACGCTCGCCGGCGTTCCTGTTCGGGGCTCGGGCCGGCCCTCAGGGAATTCAAGGTGCCGCAGCGCGGACACTTGATCTGTAACGACACATATTCTCCCTCGCCCAGCTTCCTCGAGCAAGCCCCGCATCTGATCTCGTCCATGTGTGAGCCTCACGGGTTTACGCTAGGCTCCCGGTGCTGCGATCGCGGCAGGGGGCCTTGTCCTGGCTCACAGGTCAGTTCTGTGGGTTAAGGGGCCGGTGCCGTGTTTGCGCACGGCGCCGGTCGCCCTCTCT
>JACZKF010000140.1 GCA_014860175.1 Desulfuromonadales bacterium
TCCAGGCGGTGGGTAACGCCGAGGGGGATGTAGGTCGACTGGTTTTCGCTGAGCATGAAGCTCTCGTCGCCCCGGGTGATGCGGGCGGTGCCGTGCACCACGACCCAGTGCTCGGCCCGGTGGTGATGCATCTGCAGCGACAGGGTGGCGCCGGGGTTGACGGTGATATTTTTCACCTGGTAGCGCTCGGCGCTCTCCAGGCACTGGTAGCTCCCCCAGGGGCGAAACACCTTGTGGTGCAGCAGTGCCTCGGGGCGGTTTTGCGCCCTGAGCCGGGCCACGATCTCCTTGACCTCCTGCACCCGGTCCTTGCGGGCGACCAGCACGGCGTCGGCGGTTTCGACGATGATGTGGTCTTCAACCCCCACCGCCGCCAGCAGCCGGCTGCCGGCATACAGGTAGGAGTTTTTCACCCCCTCGGTGATGACATCCCCCTGGGTGACGTTGCCGTCGGCGTCCTGCTGACCAACCTCCCACAGCGCCGACCAGGAGCCGATATCGTTCCAGCCGGCAGCCAGGGGGATCATCGCCGCCGTGGCCGTCTTCTCCATCACCGCGTAGTCGATGGAGTCGGCCGGACAGGCATGGAAAGCGGCCACGTCGAGACGAGTGAAATCGAGGTCACGGTGGGCTCCGGTATAGGCCTTGATGCAGGCCGCCAGGATTTCCGGCGCATGCTCCTCCATCTCCCGTAAAAAGACCGAGGCCCGGAACATGAACATGCCGCTGTTCCAGTAGTAGCCACCCTGCTGAAGATAACGACCGGCGGTCTCGGCGTTCGGTTTTTCGACGAACTTCGCCACGGAAAAGGCAGAGAGGACGGAGTTTTGAGTTTTGAGTTTTGAGTTTTGAGTTAAAACCACCGGGGGGGCGGGGTGGAGGTCGGAGCCTTTGGCGCGGGCGGTTTGGGTCAGCTCCAGGGCTGGGCCGGCTTTGATGTAGCCGTAGCCGGTCTCGGCGGCGGTCGGGGCGATACCGAAGGTGATCAGGCGGCCGGCTTCGGCCCACTGGCGGCCCGTTTCGACGGCGGCGCGCAGCGCCTGGGGATCGGCAATAGCGTGGTCGGCCGGCAGCACCAGGATCAGCGCGTCGCGATCGCCCTCCGTCGCCTGCAGCGCCGCCACCGTCACCGCCGGGGCGGTGTTGCGGCCGACCGGCTCAAGGACGATGGCGGTTGGCCGCACCCCTGCCTGGCGCAGTTGCTCGGCGACCAGGAACCGATGCGCCTCATTGCAGACCACCACCGGCTCGCCCAACCCGGTAGTCCCCCGCAGGCGCACAATAGTGTCCTGCAGCATGGTGCGCTCATTGATCAGGGGCAGCAGTTGCTTCGGGTAGAGCTCCCGCGACAGCGGCCACAGCCGGGTCCCCGCACCACCCGATAAAATAACCGGAATAATCATGACATCCCCTCAAAACGGTTCAAATGTTCTCTCCTCAGCCCCTCGGATTCTAACCCAAAACGCGTGGATGCCCACCTAAAAAAACCACCCGGGTTTATTTCGGATCAACCGTCGGTTGCAAATGGAGAACCGGATGATAAACGGTTCATGAGCTTAATTGAAAAAACTTCATTCGGTGACCTCATGCGTTCTCTGCTCCCCGCGTTCCCCCTGCTGGTTTTTGTCCTCTTGCTCCTCGGGGCCATCCCGGCCGGCGCCGCCCACCTGGATCTCTGGCCGGAGGCGGAAATCGAAATCGGCGGCGACTTCATCGGCGGCTACTTTCATGACGACGCCCTCGGTGGCACCGCCGGTCGCGAAACCCAGACCTTCAAGATGTCACGGGGTCTGCTCAAGCTCGACATCCAGCACGACAGCGGCTGGGGAGGGCTGCTGGAGTACAATGTCTTCCCCGATCAACCGGAGCGCGACGACAACGACCGGATGACCGATTTCGACTGGTACAACAACCTGGGGACCGATCTTTACTACTTCGGCGACTTCAAGGTGCGCAACGGCTATCTGCGCTGGCTCAGCCCCGAGCGTCAGTGGCAGGTGCGGGCGGGGCGAATGGTCAACATCATCGGCTTCGAGGAGGAGGAGGTCCCCTTTTGGGGGCGTCTCGACTCGCCCCACGCCCATTTTCTCACCAAGGAGATCCTCAACGGCATTGCCATCGCCTGGGAGATCCCCTGGCTGCGCTTCGAAGTGGCGGGGCTCGACGGCCGCGGCCGCCCCGACAGCGATTATAACTGGTATCTCAACGGCCTGTGCGACCCGAACACCGGTGACAACAGCGACGTGATGGTGGAAGCCGAACTGGTGCTGCGCTGGCGCGATCTGCTCGCCGTCTCGGCCGGCTATCACGAAGGGAAGACCGGCAGCGCCCCGGGGAGCATCTTCAGCGGCAAACACAATGACGACCGGCTGGTCTTCGGCCTCCGGTCGGTCACGCCGCCACTCGGCCGCTGGGGGGTGCGCCTGCATCTGCTCGGCCAGTACTCCCAGTTTGACTGCGGCCTCACCAGCGATGGCCAGCAGGGGGCCACCACGACAGTCCAGTCCCGTGACCTCGACAAAGACGGCTGGTTCGCCACCGGCGGCGTGAGCCTGCTGGAGCGAGCCGCCGTCTATCTCACCTATGAAGAGCTCGATCGCATCGACTCCCTGGTCTGGGCCGAAATCGCCCAATTCGACCCGAATCACTGGTCCCTCGACTCGGTAGAACGCAGCACCATCGTCCACGCCACCTTCGGCCTCAACCGCTGGGTCACTCTCTACGGCTTCTATCGCACTCTCGACTTCGATTTCGGCGAAATCTCGGGCATCTACCGAAAAAACGTCGCCGCCCGGGAGTATGACAAATACGGTCTGGTGCTGCGGGTGATGTTCTAGGACGCGTTGGACCTGGAACGGAACTTGTGCTGAAATGGACCATTCTCACTGAGGAGGTGGCTCATGATCGCGACGGCAGAAATTCAGGTGATTCCTCTGGGGGTCGGGGTTTCGGTGCGCCGGGAGGTGGAGCGGGCGCGCCAGCTGCTGATGGAGAGCGGGTTGCGGGTGGAGCTGCACGCCTATGGCACCAATGTGGAGGGGGAACTGACGCAGATTCTGGCAGCCATCGCCAAGGTGCATGAGGTGCTGCATCAGGAGGGGGTGGTGCGCCTGACCTCGGCCATCAAGATCGGCACCCGCACCGACAAGGCACCGAGCCTCGCCGGTAAAGGCTGAGGCGTTTTCATCCGCCTGATAGAATTGCCGCATGCGTCTCCCCTTCAAGTTTCTTGAACCCGCATTTTTTTCAGGATTGGTGGATGACCCGATCCTGCTGGTGCAGCTGCGCCCCCTCGGGCGCAGCCTGCTGTTCGACTGCGGCCAGATTACCCATCTGGCCAAGCGGGTGCTGCGCTCCATCGATGCGGTCTTTGTCAGTCATGCCCACATGGATCACTTCATGGG
>JACZKF010000141.1 GCA_014860175.1 Desulfuromonadales bacterium
ATTCAAAATTCAAAATTCAAAATTCAAAATTCGCCCCTTTCAAATATCTCCGTCATTCTCGTCGAGCCTCAAGGGGCGCTGAATGTCGGGTCAGTGGCCCGGGCGATGGCAAATTTTGGCTTGAGCGATCTGCGGCTGGTCAACCCCCAGACCGATTACCTGGGGGACGAGGGGCGGCGGATGGCGGTCAAGGCGACGCCGCTCCTGGAGGAGGCCGGGCTCTTCTCCGATCTGGCAGCGGCCCTGGCCGACTGCACCTTCGCCGTCGGCACCACCCGGCGCTTCGGCAAATACCGGGAAGATTTCCTCCACCCGGATCAGGCAGCGCGCCTGCTGCTGCCGTTGGCTGCCGAGGGGCGGGTCGCCCTGGTTTTCGGCCGCGAGGACAAGGGGCTGACCACCGCCGAGCTCGACCTTTGCCAGCGCCTCCTCACCATTCCGACCGATGCGGGGCTCCCCTCGATGAATCTTGCCCAGTCGGTCGCCATCTGCCTCTATGAAGTCGGCCGGGCGGTCGGCGAGGCGGCGGGGAAAGCCACCAGCGGCCGGCGACTGGCCCGCGGGGCGGTTCTGGAGGGGATGTTCGACCACATGCGTCGTACCCTGCTCGAAATCGGCTTCCTCGACCCGCAAAACCCCGACCACATTCTTCACAGCTTCCGCCGCATCTTCGGCCGTGCCGGCCTCAGCGATCGCGAAGTGAACATTCTGCATGGAATGCTGAGAAAAATAGACAGGGTGGAGAGGGAAAGAAAGAGGTACGAGACCGGAGGCAAGGGGCAAGAGGAAAATTCCAACTGACGTCCCCGGGGTCTCTGCGGTATTCTATTCCTTGGCCTTTAGCCCTGGCCCCTAGCCTGGAAACCCTATGAACCCGTTTCACACTGAAATCCTCCCCAACGGCCTTGCCGTCGAGTTCTTCGACCACTCCAATCGTTACTTCGGCGATTATTGGCACCTTGACCTGGAGGTGCGCTGCCGGGTCCCTCTGACGGCCGCCGGGCTGGAAGCGGCGGCTCTGGTTGCCGCCCGCCAACTGCTCGGAGAGGCGGTCGACTACCTGCGCCGGATGGAGAAGATGGGGGTCGCGACAGCGGATGTGAGCTCGAACCGGGACCTGCTGGTCGAGGGGTTTCTCGCCAGCGCCCGCCTCTACCTGTGTCATCCTTCTTTTCCAGGGCGCTTCGTACACCGCCGCCTGGAGGAGGCGCAGCAGTCCAAGCGCCCCTACCTGGCCCGATGATCGAGCTGACCATCGAGTCGCTCGCCTACGGCGGCAGCGGCGTCGGGCGCCACGACGGGAAGGCGATTTTCGTCCCCTTCACCGCCCCTGGCGACCGGATCCGTTGCCGCGTGGAGCGCGAAAAGAAGAACTACGCCGACGCCGAGCTGGTGGAGCTGTTGGCTCCGGCAGCGCAGCGCCGTCATCCCCCCTGCCCGGTGTTCGGCCGCTGTGGCGGCTGCCAGTGGCAGCATCTGTCGTACCCTGAGCAGACTCTCTGGAAAGAGCGGCTGCTGGGCGAAGCGCTGCGCCGTCAGGCGGGGGTGATCGACCCGCAAGTCCTGCCGCTGGTCCCGGCCCCGGACGAATGGCACTATCGCAGCCGGGTACAGTTCAAGTGCCGGCTGACGCCGAAAGGTTTTGTCACCGGCTTTTACCGCCGCGCCAGCCATTACGTCATCGATGTGGCGCACTGCCCCATCTCCGACCAGCGCCTCAACCAGGTGCTTCGCCTGTTTCGCCAGTGGCTTCCCCCCTCCTCGGCGGCGGCCCAGATCCCCCAGCTCGATCTCGAGGTTGGAGCCGACGGCACGGTGCGGGCGGTGGTCCATTACCTCGGTACCGATCCCGAGCCTCTTGCCGCTTACCTGCGCCCCCTGGCCGAGTCGATCGGCCTGGCGCTGTTTCTGCAGACCGGCCGCAAAAGTACACTGACGCAGGTGACTGGCCCGTCGCAGCTGGTCATCGAAGTCGATGAGCCAGCGTTGCGACTGGCCTATGGGGCTGGAGGGTTCGCCCAGGTCAATCTGGCGCAGAATCGGGCCCTGGTGGCGGCCGTGGTGCAGGCGGCGGCCCTGACCGGTACCGAGCTGGTCCTCGACCTGTTCTGCGGCATGGGGAACTTCTCCCTGCCGCTGGCGCGCCGGGCGGCGGCCGTGGTCGGGGTGGAGGAGTATCCCCCGGCCATTGTTCAGGCGCGGCAAAATGCCGCCGCCAACGGGGTGGCAGGGGCCGAATTTCATGCCACCCCGGCCGAGGGGGCGGCGTCCCGCTTCGGCACCCCTCACCCCTTCGATCTGGTTGTCCTTGATCCCCCGCGTACCGGCGCCCTGGCCGTGGTCAAAGACCTTTTGCAGGTGCGCCCCCAGCGTGTTCTCTACGTCTCCTGCGATCCAGCCACCCTGGCCCGGGATCTGCGTCCTTTGCTGCACGGCGGCTACGAACTGGTCTGGTCCCGCCCCTTCGATCTGTTCCCCCAGACCTACCATCTGGAGAGTCTTTCATTTTTGCGTCTCATCACTGGTTGACAACAGCCGGTCGGCAGGGGAAAATGAAATTAATCCATTTTTTCTGTTCCTGTTACAGGAGGTGAAGATGCGCCGTCTTGGTTCCCTGTTGGGGTTTTTTCTTTTGCTGGTCGGCTCCGCCTGGGCCGCGTCGATCCCGGTCGGTTCCGAACTCATCGTTGAGCTGCCGCCCCTCAGTGAGCGCTGGCAGGTTTCCGCTCTCCCTCCCGATTTTCTGGTGAAGGAGATCGCCGAGCATCTGGGGCATGAGTTGGCCGCCGAAGGGAAAACCCCCTCGGAAGCGGAAATTCTTAAAGTGGCAGAGAAGCGGCTCGCGGCCAATGAGGCGTTCGTCTGCAACCCCGCCAGCGGTTCCTGCCTGCTCATCGATTTCAGTCCGCTGCGGCCGGACGAAAAAGCCCCCGGACGTCGCCAGGTCGCAGCATCCGCCCGCTACGCGGCCGAAGGACTCGCTGATGAAGAAGGACTTTCAGATCTGCAGCAAACAGCCGCCAAGGCCAACCTGCCCGGGTCACGCCATGTCTATCGCATCGATGCCCGCTATCGGCAACACGGTGAGCCTCGCCAGTTCATCGGCTATGTCGGCTTTGCGCAACCGTCCTGGTTTTATCTCTACTATACCGATTCGCTGGCTGACCCTGCCGACCTTGCCGAAATGGAGAAGCTTTTTCAAGGGGTGGTCGTCCGGCCGGCCGGGGGTCGCTGAACCTTTTTTGGCTTGCATTTACGGTCCGTCCGTGATAATTTTTGGCTGTTATTGTTGTTCACTACTGAAAGTGGGCTAGTTGCTCACTTTTTTTATTTTTGGGGCCGAGAGTGCTGAACCCTACGGACATCGACAAAATCGGCGAACTCGCTGAACCGGTTCTGCGGGCGATGGGATTGGAACTGGTCGAGGTGGAGTTCAAGCGGGAAGGACGCGATTGGTTCCTGCGTTTCTTCATCGACAAAGAGGGGGGCGTCACGCTCGATGACTGCGCCGCTTTCAGTCGCGAAATCGATGCGGTACTGGAAGTGGAAGCGCTCCTCCCCGAAGCCTACCGGCTGGAGGTCTCTTCGCCTGGCCTTGACCGCCCGCTGAAGAAGGAAGACGATTTCCGGCGGTTTGCCGGTCAGCAGATCAAGCTTAAAAGCCGCGAGCGGATCGATCCGGATGAGCGAGGGCATCTGCGCAAGACGTTCGTCGGTGAACTGCTAGGGCTCGAAAACGGGGTGGTTCGCCTCCGGCAAACCGACAAAAAAGGTGGCGAGATAGAGATTCCCCTGGAGGGGATCGAGCATGCCCACCTCGAACCTGAGTTTTGAAGACGTGACCGCGCTGGTTTCTGGCGCCGGGAATATATGACAGGAAGTGGCCAAGGCCGCTTGCAAGGAGACCTCATTAGGGGGAAGCCGGATGGTGAATCTCAACCATATTATCGACCAGGTCGTAAAGGACAAAGGGATCGATCGGAGTATTCTGGTCGAAGCTCTGGAGTCGGCGGTGCTTTCGGCCGCCAACAAGAAGTATCGCAACACCCGCGACCTGGAAGCTCACTTCAATGATGAACTCGGCGAAGTGGAGCTGTTTGAATTTGTTACTGTTGTCGATGAAGTTGCCGATTCTTATAAAGAAATCGATCTTGGGGAAGCCCAGGAAATCGACCCCGAAGTAGAGGTCGGCGACTCCCTGGGCATGAAGATGGATGCCAGCAATTTCAGCCGGATCGCCGCCCAGACCGCGAAGCAGGTGATTATCCAGAAGGTGCGCGAAGCCGAGCGCGAGGGGGTTTTCAACGAATTCAAGGATCGGGTCGGAGAACTGGTCAACGGCATCGTCCGACGCTACGAGCGTGGCGATCTGGTGATCGATCTCGGCCGGGCCGAGGCCTTGCTGCCCCATCGGGAGCAGGTGCCGCGGGAGAACTACCGGCAGGGGGATCGGGCCAGGGTCTACATCTCCGAAGTGAAGATGTCGACCAAGGGGCCGCAGATCATCGTCTCCCGCACCCATCCGGGTCTGGTGGCAGCCATGTTCTACCAGGAAGTCCCGGAGGTCGCCGAAGGGATTGTCGAAATCAAGGAGGTGTCGCGGGAGCCGGGAAGCCGGGCCAAAATCGCCGTCGTCTCCTACGATCCCGACGTCGATCCGGTCGGCGCCTGCGTCGGCATGCGCGGTTCCCGGGTGCAGAACGTCGTCAGCGAGTTGCGTGGCGAGAAGATCGACATCGTTCCCTGGAGTCAGGACATCGCCCGGTTTGCCGTTTCCGCTCTCGCCCCGGCGCAGGTCTCCCGAGTCTACGTCGACGAAGATATGCAGGCCCTGGAAGTGATCGTTCCCGACGACCAGTTGTCGCTGGCCATCGGCAAAAAGGGGCAGAACGTGCGCCTGGCTGCCCGGTTGACCGGCTGGAAGATCGACATCAAGAGCGAGACGCGGGCAGCTGAGGCCGAACTCGAGGCCGAACTCGAGGCTGTTGGCGCCACCGCCCGGGCGGAAGCTGCCGCCAGGGGGGATGACGACAGCGAGGAGGAAGCCGAGGCAGCCGAGGAACTCGACGCCACGGCCCCCACCGAAGAAGTCGCCGCCGAAGAGGCCGCAGCTGAAGAAGCTGAAGAAGCTGAAGAAGCTGAAGAAGCTGAAGAAGCTGAAGAAGCTGAAGAAGCTGAAGAAGCTGAAGAAGCTGAAGAAGCTGAAGAAGCTGAAGAAGCTGAAGAA
>JACZKF010000142.1 GCA_014860175.1 Desulfuromonadales bacterium
ATGGGTCAGGGGCCGGCCCTGGCGCTGCTCCTTTCCGGCCCGGCCCTGTCGCTCCCCAACATGCTGGTCATCCGCAGCGTCATCGGGACGAAAAAGACCGTGGTGTTCGTCGGCCTGGTGATCGCCATGTCCACGGCTAGCGGACTGATTTACGGAGCGCTCTTCTAACCAGAAACCGGTGTCACGCGAAGCCGCGAAGGGCGCGAAGGTAATGGCAAAGAACATCCCAAAAGCCAAGAAAACTTTGGTTTTCTTCGCGTTCTTCGCGGCTTCGCGTGAAATTGATCGTGGGAGGCCCACCAACGACAAAGGAGGATTGAACCGATGAGAAAGATTCAGATTCTCGGCACCGGCTGTGCCAAATGCCAGAAGTTGACCGAAAATGCCAAAGCGGCGGCGGAAAGCCTCGGCATCGACTACGAACTGGAGAAGGTGACCAACCTCAACGACATCATGGCCTTCGGCATCATGACAACACCAGGGCTGGCGGTCGATGGCAAGGTGGTTTCGGTCGGCAAGCTCCTTGCCCCCGACGAGATCTGCAAATTCCTGGGATAACCGAGGGACGAGGGAAGGCGGGGCCGTGCGTTCGCATCTATTGTTCAGGAGGAAATGGCATGTTGTTTACTGATCGAGGAAACTGGCGGGTCATCGTTCTGGCCGGCCTGGCCGGCCTGATGCTCTTTTTAACCGTCGCCTGCCGTCAGGCCGAATCGACCGACGCCGCGCCAGTAAGCCCGGCGATCGCCGGCGGCAATCTCCCCCGCCTGGTCGACCTGGGAGCCGACCAGTGCATCCCCTGCAAGATGATGGCTCCTATTCTGGAGGAGCTGAAAAAGGAGTATGCCGGCCGGATGGAGGTCGAATTCATCGATGTCTGGAAAAATGAGGCGGCGGCCAAGAGTTATGGCGTGCGGATGATTCCGACCCAGATCTTCTACGGAGGCGACGGACGCGAGTTGTATCGCCGCTCCGGCTTCATCGGCAAGGAGGAGATCCTCGCCACCTGGAAGAAGCTCGGTTATGACTTCAGCGGGCAACCTTAGTGGCTACGGTGACATCTAATCTGGCGGAGTTGAAATGGAAAGTCTCTTCATCACCCTCAACCAGGCGGTCACCGGCACGCCGATGATCGCCCTGAGCGCCTCTCTGGCCTGGGGGGTGCTCAGTGTGGTTCTCTCCCCTTGCCACCTGGCCAGCATTCCGCTCATCGTCGG
The DNA here is from genome assembly GCA_014860175.1 of Desulfuromonadales bacterium. Classification (GTDB taxonomy): domain Bacteria; phylum Desulfobacterota; class Desulfuromonadia; order Desulfuromonadales; family JACZKF01; genus JACZKF01. Next base: position 1,218 of record JACZKF010000142.1, read on the forward strand.
CTTCATCGATGGGCAGGGGCGGATGAGCACGGGCCGCGCCTTCGTCATCTCCAACCTGTTCGCCGTCGGCATCCTGTTGACCATCGCCGGCATTGGCGCCGTCACCGCGGCAGCCGGGCGGATGCTGGGGGATGTCGGCAGTTGGGGGAACTGGCTGGTGGCCATCATCTTCTTTGGCGTCGGCCTGCATCTGCTCGAACTTCTCCCCACCCCCTGGTCGGCGCCGGCAAAAGTGCGGATCGCCCGCAAAGGGATGCTGGCGGCTTTTCTGCTCGGGCTGATCTTCGGCGTCGCCCTGGGCCCCTGCACCTTCGCCTTCATGGCGCCGATCCTCGGAGTCAGCTTCGGCCTGGCCGCTGACAATGTGCTGTATGGCGCCTCCCTGCTGCTGGCCTACGGCCTTGGGCACTGTGCCGTCATCGTCCTCGCCGGCACTTTCACCGAGGTACTACAGCGCTACCTCGATTGGAACGAGCGCTCCAAGGGGGCGATCTGGCTGAAGAAAGTCTGCGGAGTGCTGGTCATCGCCGGCGGCGCCTGGATGATCTACACTGCACCATGATTTATTATTTTGGGAGATAGCACGATGAGAAATGCCCTGTTTGGAATGATGCTGGTTTATTTCCTGTTTGCGACCCCCTGCCTGGCCAAGGAGGAGATGAGCCTTGAGGCTTACCTCACCGGGTTTGACTACGAGGAGCGCTCGGAGATGAAGATGGACAGCAAGGGACTGATCCCTCTGCTGATCTCTAAAAAGGCGGTGCTGGTCGACATCCGCTTCCCGGAAGAAGTCGCCGCCTGGCGGATCGGCTTCGGCCTGGCCATCCCTCTGAACGAGCTCCCCGGTCGGCTGGCCGAGCTGCCGAAGGACAAGATCATCGTCACCGCCTGCCCGCACAAAGACCGGGCGATCATCGCCATGACCTACCTGAAGACCCAGGGGTATGAGGCCAAGTACCTGGCCGACGGCCTGGTCAGTCTGACCGAGTACCTGCGCGGCGACCAGGCGCGTGACCTGGCCGAGGCCATCGACCTGAAGGAGCCGCCGTTACCGTCAAAGCCGTGAGACTTAGCAGCATCATTTTGATTGCTTAAATATGAAAATTAATTAAAATTACTTTATTGTCGCGCGAAACAAGAGACCCTCGGCCTGGGAATTCTTCTTGCATAAGGAGCTCCTCACCTCCAAACCATAAGCGAGAAACCCCATGTCTTATTTGCGTCGTGCCTTACCATGGCGTGTTATGGCGATATGCCTTCTGTTTTCCACCGCTCTGGTCGGCTGCAGTGAGGAAAAACCGCTGTTCGTCAGCCTCGAGCAACGCCAGCCACTGCCGGTACCGAATGCCGCGGTCGCCGAACGCACCTTGAAGGTTTGTGTCGGCTCGATGATCATGCCGGAAGAGGGGTATGGCTATTACCGACGACTGCTCGATTACTTGGCTACCCGGATGGGGATGCGGATCGAGGTGATCGATCCCGGCAACTACCAGGAGGTCAACCGGCTGCTGGAGAGCGGGAAGGTCGATGCCGCCTTCGTCTGTGGCGGTCCCTACGTCAAAGGGAGCAAGGATTTCGGGCTGCAACTGATCGCCGCCCCCCTGGTCAATGGTCAGGCGCATTATTATTCCTACCTGATCGTGCCGGTCGACAGCGCCGCCACCTCCCTGGCCGATCTGCGCGGCCACACCTTCGCCTTCGCCGATCCCGATTCCAACACCGGCCTTCTCGTCCCGCGCAGCCGGTTGGCCAGCATGGGGGAGACCCCCGATTCGTTCTTCCGTTCCTACCTGTTCACCTTTGCCCATGACCGCTCGATCCGGGCGGTGGCCGACCGCCTGGTCGAGGGGGCCGCCGTCGACAGCCTGATCTGGGATTATCTCGCCATTGTCCAGCCGCAGCTCACCGGCAAAACCAAGGTGATTGCCCGCTGGGGCCCCTATGGCATCCCGCCGGTGGTCGCCACCCCCGGACTGGAGGCCGCCATCCGGGAGCGCCTGCAAGCGGTGCTGCTGAGCGCCCATCTCGACCCGCAGGGGAAAGAGATCCTGGAGGGGATGCACATCGAACGGTTCGTCCCGATGCAGGATGCGGCCTACGATTCGATTCGCCAGCTCTACCAGCAGCCGCCACCGGATCGACCGGAATCGGCCCGACGATGATCCTGACCGGTGCCCTGCGGGCGAGAATCGTGATCGCCCAGATCGGCCTGCTGCTGTTTCTGGGAGGGACCATCGCCTTGCTCATCAAGGCGAGCTATTCCGGCAGCCTGCGTCGAGAGCTGGAAAAACGAGGGGTCTCCATCGCCCGGCACATTGCCCAGTCCAATGTGCAGGGAATTCTGGCCCGGGATTCCCTCGCCTTGGGGATTGCCGCCAGCAATCAGCAGAAGGGGGGAGAAGATATCGCCTATATCTTCTTTCTCGGCGCCGGCAGCGATGAAGTCCTCGGCCACTCCTTCGCCGACGGCTTCCCTACCGCATTGCTCGGCATCAACCCGCTCGCACCCGACCAGCCTTTTGCCATCCGCCAGCTGAACAGCGAAGCCGGCCCCATCTACGACATTGCCGTTCCCGTTGCCGGGGGCGGTCTGGGAACCGTGCGCCTGGGGCTCTCGGCCCTCCCGGTCGAGCGGGCGATCAATCAGCTCACCGGCGAGATCATCCTGATCACCCTGCTGGCCGCCGGCGCCGGGCTGCTGCTGATCATCCCCCTGTCGGCCACCGTGGTCCGGCCGATCCACCGGCTGATCCGGGCCGCCGAAGCAGTGGCCGAAGGGGAACTGGAGCTGGAGGTCAAAGTCGGCGGCGGGGGAGAAATTCGTAAGCTCGCCCGCTCCTTCAATCACATGCTGAGCCATCTGCGCCAGGCCCGCGAGGCCCTTCTAAGCAGCAACCACGACCTGAGCGCCGAAGTCGACCGCCGCCGACTCGCCGAGGGGCGGCTGGCGGCGCAATTGAGTTTCGTCAGCACCTTGCTCGACGCCCTCCCCTGCCCGGTCTTCTTCAAAGACACCGGAGGGCGCTATCTCGGCTGCAACCAGGCGTTTGTCGATTTCAGCGGTTACCCCCGGGAAGCGATCATCGGCCGTTCCGCTTTCGACTTGTTGACCCCCCTGGACGCCGCCCCGCATACCATGATCGACCGTGAGTTGCTGGCTTCCTCCGGGACCCGAAAATACGAGTGGGAGTTGACCCGGCCCGATGGGACCAAACGTCAGGTCGTTACTCACAAGGCGACTTTCGGCGCCGACACCGGGCCTCCAGGCGGCCTGGTCGGTGTCCTCGTCGATTTGACCGCCGAGCGGGAGATCGAACGGATGCGCAACGAGTTCGTCTCGACCACTGCCCATGAATTCCAGACGCCGCTGGCGGCCATCCTCGGCTTCAGCGAAATCCTGCTGCGGGATGTGCCGAAGGAGGATGTGAGCCGCCGGGAGTGCCTGCAGATCATTCAGGAGCGGGCCGAGTACCTCTCCCGCCTGGTGCGCCAGATGCTCGATGTCAGTCGTATCGAGGCCGGGTGCGGCCTCCCCCTCTCCCCCTCCCTGTGCCAGGTCGACCAGCTGCTCACCCGGCTGGTCGGCACCTACGAGCAGCAGCAGACCGGCCACAACTTCCGCCTGGAGCTGCCGGCCGCCTGTCCGCCGCTGCTGGTCGATGAGGACCGTTTCTGCCAGATTGTCGACAACCTGCTCAGCAATGCGGTGAAATATTCACCGGCGGGAAGCTGCATCCGGGTGGCGGCCAGCACCCGCCCCCTTTCCCTGCAGGTCCTGGTCGAGGACCAGGGGCCGGGGATGAACGCCGAGCAGTGCCGGCGGATCTTCGACAAGTTCTACCGGGTCCGCGTCGGCAACACGGCCCCCAGCGGCACCGGGCTGGGGCTGTTCATCACCCGCTCTCTGGTCGAAGCCCATGGCGGCCGCATCGAAGCCCGCAGCTCTCCCGGGCGGGGGACCTGCATGGTGTTTTCACTCCCTTATCCGCAGGAGACGGCCAGGGCGCAAGGGGAGAAAGCAGCGGGGGATTGGACCGAAGAGGAGCTCTCGCCCCGCCGGACGGGGAGCGAGTGACCCGAACGGTCTCAGCTCGGGAGAGTCAAGACGGCTGACTGCTGCCGACAAAACTCGCTGCAACCGGCGCAGCCGGTGCACAAGGCGGGGGTGAAAACCGGTCGCGGCGCTCCAGTAACGGCGACGCTCAGGGATCCCGTCGGGCAGATGCCGACACAGCTGGTGCAACTGCGGCAGGTTTCCTGAAAGCTGAGTCCCGGAAAGAGGCGTCGCCGGATCTCCTCCTGCAGTGCTGGGGGATAGGCAGACAGTGCTCGCAACAGCAGGCGACGGCCGGCCGGTAATCGCTTGGCGCCGTAAGACTCCGGGGCTGGTGGCTGCAGGCGGCGCAGGGAAGTGTCGACCACGCTGGCCGACCGGTGGCGGAAAAAAGTGAAAAACTGGCGTCGCGACAATCCCTCTTCACGGAATTTAAGATCAGCCGTCGTCGATGCCAGCTGCAAGAGGCTGGCATCCCAGTCCGGAAGCTGGGCCAGGGTCGCCTGGCGCCGCTGCAGCAGGGGGATGATGGCCGCATTGACGCACTCCCCGCAACGGGTCAGGTTGAGAGTGACCCCTTCGGCAAACAGCGCCGGCAAGGCCAGCAACGCTTCTTCGTCGAGCATGCCCAGGCAGGCAAGGCGACCGTGCCCCTGCAGACCGGGCTGACGGCAGGCGAGTATCGGCCGTCGCTCCCCCTGCATCTGCTGCACCGCCCGGTTCAGCTCCTCCGGATCCCCGAGAGCGCCCGCCGGACACGCCCCCTGACAGCTCCGACACCCCGTGCACTTCCCACC
>JACZKF010000143.1 GCA_014860175.1 Desulfuromonadales bacterium
GGCTGGAGTCGGCGCTGGCCAGCGAGCAGTGGCCTCGCGACGACGTCCTCCCCTTTGAATCGCAGCACCGCTTCATGGCCACCTTGCACCACGACCATGCCGGAAACGGCTTCATCTACCTGAAAGGGGCCCCCGAGCGCCTGCTGCAGATGTGCAGCCGGCAGCACCGCGGCGACCAGGAGTTCCCCTTGGAGCACAGCTTCTGGCTGGGCCGGATGGAGGCGCTGGCCGCCGACGGCATGCGGGTGCTGGCCATCGCCTGGCGAGCGGCGCCAGCCGAGCAGAAGGAGCTGCGGTTTACCGATGTGGAGAGCGGAATGACTCTGCTCGGACTGTTCGGCATCATCGACCCCCCCCGGGAAGAGGCGATCACCGCCGTCGCCCAGTGCCGTTCGGCCGGTATCCGGGTGAAGATGATCACCGGCGACCACCTGATCACCGCCCGCGCCATCGCCCGCCAGATGGGGATCGGCGACGGGGAGGAGGCGATTTCCGGCGAACAGATCGAGGCGCTGGACGAGTCGGCTTTGCAGACCCTGGTGGGACAGGTCGATGTCTTTGCCCGCGCCGCCCCCGAACACAAGCTGCGCCTGGTGCAGGCGCTGCAGGCCAATGGCGAGGTGACGGCGATGACCGGCGACGGGGTCAACGACGCCCCGGCCCTCAAGCGCTCCAATGTCGGCGTCGCCATGGGGATCAAGGGGACGGAGGTGGCCAAGGAGGCGGCGGAGATGGTCCTGGCCGACGACAACTTCGCCTCCATTGCCAGCGCCGTCGAGGAGGGGCGGACGGTCTACGACAACATCCGCAAGGCGATCCTCTTCATTTTACCGACCAACGGCGCCGAAGCGCTGATCATCCTGACCGCCATCGCCCTCGGCCGCACCTTGCCGATCACCCCGGTGCAGATCCTCTGGATCAACATGATCACGGCGGTCACCCTCGCCCTCGCCCTGGCCTTCGAGCCGCCGGAGAGCGACGTCATGCGCCGGCCGCCGCGCGATCCGGCCGAGGCGATTCTCGGCCCGTTCCTCCTCTGGCGGCTGACCTACGTCTCGCTGATTCTGGTCGTCGGCACCTTTGGGCTGTTCGTCTACGAACGGGCCGCCGGCTCCAGCATCGAAACCGCCCGCACGGTGGCGGTCAATACCCTGGTGCTGTTCGAGGCGTTTTACCTGCTCAATACCCGCTACCTGCACGCCTCGGTAATCAATCGCCAGGGGCTGCTGGGGAACCGCTACGTCCTGTGGGCGATCGCCCTGGTGCTCCTGTTCCAGATGCTGTTCACCTATCTGCCGCCGATGCAGACCCTGTTCGGGACCGCCCCCCTCGATCTGGCCACCTGGGGGCGCATCGTGGGCATCGCCGCCAGCGTCTTCATCCTGGTCGAACTGGAGAAGCTGCTGTACGCCGCCTGGTTGAAGCGAAAGGGCGGGGGAGGGTAGAGCGGGGTCAGTCGGCAAGGAGGGCGGCCAGGCGTTCGGCCGCCACGAGATCGCCGCCGGCAGCCAGCTGTTCGGCCGCCTCGGGCTGCGCCAGCAAGCGAGCCAACTCTTCCCCCAACTCCCCCCGGCGCAGCCGCTCATTGCTGATCTGGCGCGCCCGGGTGTAGCGGTGCAGCCCGGCCACCAGCAGCGCCTGTTCGCGAAAATCGCCCCGCGGAGTATAGAGGACCGGCCGGTCATGGGCGATCGCCTCGGCGACGATGCCGTAACCGGGTTTGGTGATCACCACATCGGCCGCCTGGACCAGGTCGGGGTAGTGCACCCCGGCCGGGAGCGGACGCAGGTTGGGGGCGGCGCCGACCAGCTCCCCCTCGGCGAGAAAAATCCAGCCGGGAAGCCGGGCCAGAGCGGTGAAGTCGTAGTCGGCCAGACCGAAGCCGCCGAAGGAGAGAAGAGCGAGCTTTTTCCCGGCCGGGATACCGAGATCGTCCCGCACCGCGGCCGCCGGCCGATTGGCGCGACGGGCCACCAGGGGGAGATCCTCCATCTGCCGGCAAGCCGGCATGGGGCCGGCAAACGGCAGCCGCAACAGCAGATCGGCGCCGGCGTAATCGGTCCGCATGGAGTCGAGGACATCGTTGTAACCGGGGTAGCGTTCGGCCAGCCCTTCGTAGATCCAGTCCCAGGTAAAATTCGTAATCCCCACCGACGGCAGGCCGGCGGCCCGGGCGGCGGCGAAGGCGGCGGGCGGAATGTCGGCCACCACCAATGAGATCCCGTCGCGCTGCAGAGCTGCCGCTTCTTGCGCCACCCGGCGCTGCCGTTCGGGGAGGAACTGCCGGTAAGCGCGCAGCGTCTCCTCTTCCTGCATGCGCAGACTGTCGCTTTGCAGCACTCCAAAGTCGAGACCGGCGCCCCGCACCGGCACCGAAGGATCGAGAAATCCCCGGAAAAACCAGGGGTGGGCATCGGAGACGACATCGACGGCCACCTCCGGATGGCGCCGGCGCAGGGTGTTGATCACCTGGCAGGAGCGGCTGGCGTGGCCGAGGCCGTGACCGGTGATGTAGTAGCGTATATTTTTCATGAGCAGACAGATAACACAGGTTGCCGGCACCGGCAACCGGAGAGTCAATCATGCCCGGGGTGGAAGCAGGACAATTCTCTGGTATCCTTTTAACTATTTCATCCTAAAAAGGAGACAGGCGCATGGAAGAGATGTTCTGTTACCAGTGCGAGCAGGCCGCCGGCGGCACCGGCTGCACCAAAGTCGGGGTCTGCGGCAAGCAGCCGGATGTGGCCGCCCTGCAGGATCTCATCGTCTGGGGGCTGAAGGGGATGGCTTTCTGGGCCGACCAGGCCAGGCAAAAAGGGTCGATCGATCGAGACATTGACGTGCATATGGTAGAGGGGCTCTTCACGACGGTCACCAACGTCAACTTCGATCCGGAAAGCTGCGCCGAGGTGGCGCGCAAGACCGCTCGCATGCGGGACAAGGCCCAGCAGCTGTTCGAAAAAGCCAACAGTGGCCCCTTTCAGGGGGAGGTGCCGGAGGCGGCCCGGCCCTGGCAGCCCGCCGGCAACACCGCCGACCTGGTCGCCGAGGGGCGGAAACATCCGGTGAAGGATTCGTCCATCGACCCGGATGTCAAATCGGTGATGGAAATGCTGGTCTACGGCATGAAGGGGATGGCCGCCTATGCCGACCACGCTCACATTCTCGGCCATGACGATGATGCGATCTACGGCTTCCTGCACAAGGCGATGGCGGCCACCCTCGACCGCAGCAAGGGGTTGATGGATTTTGTCAACCTGTGCATGGAGTGCGGCACCGTCAATCTGAAAACCCAGCAGCTCCTCTATGAGGGGAACTCTGGACACTACGGCCACCCGCAACCGACCAAAGTGGCGATCGGCAACCGCGGCGGCAAAGCGATCCTCGTCTCTGGCCACGACCTGAAGATGCTGGACGAGTTGCTCAAGCAGACCGAGGGGAAGGGGATCAACGTCTACACCCATGTCGAGATGCTCCCCGCCCACGGCTATCCGGGCTTGAAGAAATACCCGCACCTGGTCGGCAACTACGGCGGCGGCTGGCAGGAACAGTACAAGGAGTTCTCGCGCTTCCCCGGCGCCATCATCTTCAATACCAACTGCATCCAGCGCCCGGCCGAGGTCTACAAGGATCGTCTTTTCACCTGGGGTCTGGTCCAGTGGCCGGGGGTGAAGCACATCGAGGGGTGGGATTTCTCCCCGGTCATCGAAGCGGCTCAAAAGGCGGAGGCCTGGGACGACAACCCGCAGAAGGAGATCCTCACCGGCTGCGGCCATCACGCCATCCTCGGCCTGGCCGACAAGGTGATCGAGGCGGTCAAGGCGGGGGCGATCCGCCGCTTCTACGTCATCGGCGGCTGCGACGGGGCCAAGCCAGGACGCAACTACTACACCCAGATGGCCGAGCAGCTCCCCAGGGATACCGTCATTCTCACCCTGGCCTGCGGCAAGTACCGGTTCAACAAGCTCGAACTGGGGGATATCGGCGGCATCCCGCGCCTGCTCGATGTCGGCCAGTGCAACGACACCTACTCGGCGGTGCAGGTCGCCCTGGCCCTGGCCAACGCCTTCAACTGCGGGGTGAACGACCTGCCGCTGTCGGTCATTCTCTCCTGGTACGAGCAGAAGGCGGTCGTCTGCCTGCTCAGCCTGTTGTCGCTGAACATGCAGCACATCCGGGTCGGCCCGAGCCTGCCGGCTTTTGTGACCCCCAACGTGCTCAATTTCCTGGTGGAGAATTTCAAGCTGGCGCCGATCGGGACGGTGGCAGAGGACATCCAGGCGACCCTGGCGGGAAGATAGTTTTACAGAAAAGCAGGGGAGGGGGGGACGGCGGGCGCCGTCCCCCCCTTTATTTCGGCAGTTCCAGCCAGAAGGTCGCTCCCCCCCCCGGCGTCTCCTCGACCCACACTTTGCCCTGATACAGGCGCACGAT
>JACZKF010000003.1 GCA_014860175.1 Desulfuromonadales bacterium
GGGTTGGCGAAGGGGGTGGCGGATTCGGCACTACGGCCGCTGCTCTGGCGTCGGCAGCAGCGGCAGGGGGAGGCCGCGCCGCTCCCGCAGTATCGTCATCACGGTGGAGAAGTCGATCGGTCCCCGCCAGCGCAAGGCCCGTTTCTGCCGCACGACTTCCTCCAGGGGGTTGTCGCTCTTTTCGAGGAAATCCGCATGGGCTTCCAGCACCAGGGTGTTGTCCCGCAGCCCGACCTTGATCGGCTGAAAGATAATGCGCACCGGGGTGCCGGGCTGCACCCGCTGGAACAGGTCACGAATATCCTCCGGGTACATGCGGATGCAGCCGTGGCTGACCCGACGGCCCACCCCCAGCGGCTTGTTGGTCCCATGGATGCCGTACCCTTTGGCCGACAGCTCGAGCCAGAAATCGCCCAGGGGATTGTCCGGACCGGGGGGGACGACCGCCGGCAGTTCCGGCCGCTCGCGGCGGATGGAGGCCGGGGCGGTCCAGGTCGGCTGTTTTACCTTGCGGACTATTTTAAAGGTCCCCTCCGGAGTGTCATTTCCTTCGCTGCCGATGCCGATTGGATAGCTTCGGGCCAGGCGCCGGCTCCCCTCTTCCCAGATGTAGTAGAGGCGGAATTCTGCCAGGTTGATGGTGATGCCGGCCTCGGCTCCGGCCGGCAGGATGGCGCTGGTGGGGAGCACGACCTCGGTCCCGGTAGCGGGCTGCCAGGGATCGATGCCGGGATTGGCAGCGGCCAGGTTATTAAAGCCGATCCCTTCCCGGTAGGCCATGTCGATCAGGCTCTCCCCCCCCTGCACGGGGACGGTGCGGCTGACGCCGATCAACGGGGCCGGCGATTCGGCCAGGACGGCCGTCTCTCGAAACAGGCGGCTGTGTGCCGGCGGCGTCAGGGCCAGGAAGAAGGCGGGGAAAAGGAGCCAGGTCCGGTTCATGATCGGTTCTCGGCAAAGGGTCGACTCTCGAGTATATTTAAACCAGTGGCACCGAAGCTGGCAAGAAAGATGTCGTCCATGCCGATACGAATCAAGCGGGTCTATGATCCACCGCAAGCCGCTGATGGCTGCCGGATCCTGGTCGACCGGATCTGGCCTCGGGGGGTGAAGAAGGAGGAGGCCAAAGTGACGCAGTGGGCCAAGGATCTGGCCCCGAGCGATCAGCTGCGGCGCTGGTATGGCCACGATCCGGAGCGCTGGGACGAGTTTCGCCAGCGTTACTTCCGGGAACTGGAGACGCGGCAGGAGGCGGTGGACAATCTGCTGGCGCGCGCCGCCAGTGAAGAGCTGACGCTGTTGTTTGCAGCCAGGGACGAGAGGCAAAACAATGCCGTCGCTCTTTTGGAGTATCTGCAACAGCGTCAAGGGCAGAGAGGATAAGGCGGCTACTCCGGTTCAGCGCTCAGGCACCGCGACCGCCAGCAGCAATCGTTTTGCTGGCAGGCATGGCGGGCGGCGGCAGCATAGCAGTCAAAGTTCCCTTCGGCGCGCTGAATGCGGCGAATCAGCTCCCCAGGTTTCATCCTTTCGGTCCCGGTCAGTCCCAGGGCTCTGGCGCGGCGGCGGATTTCGGTGATCTTCATGGCGGTCTCCCTTGCCGAAAGCAGCGTCCGCGAGTAGTCAATCATAATTAGAAATTTAACACAAGCTCAAGCCATCCCTAAAAGCATCATTAATTGTTTCCGGTGCCGTCCAAGATCAAGGTACACTGGCCATCCCGGTCGGTTCTGACCGACCTTTTCCCTCGATGCCGATGAGACGAGCAGCTTCATTATTGATCAATTTCCTGCTTCTGCTGCTGCCGATTTCGGCGCCGGCCGCCGAATCGCTGCGGGTGGTCATCTCCGGGGTCGAAGGAGAGATGCTGGAGAACGTAGAGGCCGCCTTGGCCATTCCTCCCGGCCTGGTGCGCGACGGGCACATCGACCGCGGCTGGCTGCAGCGGTTTCGCCAACAACTGCCGGCCCGGGCGCAGCAGGCTCTGGAGCCGTTCGGTTACTACTCGGCCCAGGTCGACTCCCGTCTGGAGAGCCCGGACGACGGCAGACTGCGGCTGCTGGTCCAGATCCGTCCCGGCGAGCCGGTGCGGGTCGAGGAGGTGCGGGTCGCCGTCGAGGGGGCAGGGGAGGGGCGATCGGCGCTGCAGGAATCGGTCGCGGAGTTCCCGCTGCGCCGTGGCGA
>JACZKF010000144.1 GCA_014860175.1 Desulfuromonadales bacterium
GCCCGTCCTCCCGACCGGCAGGAGGAGACGCTTTTGCTGAGCTGCGATCCGCAAGCGCCCCTGTGCGCCCTGGCCTTCAAGGTGGTGGCCGACGAGGGGCGCAAACTCACCTATCTGCGCCTTTATGCCGGCTGTCTGCAGGCGGGCGACACCGTCTGGAACAGCCGCCTCGGTGCCCCGGAGAAGCTCGCCCGCCTCTTTCGCATGCACGCCCACAAACGGGAGCGAATCGAGACCGCCCGGGCCGGCGACATTGTCGCCGCCGCCGGACTGCGCGACGTCCTCACCGGCGACACCCTGTGCAGTGGAGAGCAGCCGCTGCTCCTGCGCGGCCTGACTATCCCCGAGCCGGTGGTCTCCCTGGCGGTGGAGGCGCGCACGGTGGACGACCGGGAAAAACTCCCTGCCGCCCTCGACAAACTGCAGTGGGAAGATCCGACCTTCCGGGTCCACGAGGACAGCGAAACGGGCCAGACCCTCCTCACCGGCATGGGCGAGCTGCACCTGGAGATCCTGATCACCCGTCTGGAACGGGAATTCGGCGTCCGCGTGCAGACCGGGCGGCCGCAAGTGGTCTACCGGGAGACGCTGCGCAAAATGATTGAGCACCGCGAGCTCTTTCACCGCGAGGCTGCCGGACGGATGCACAAGGGGGAGGTGCTGCTGCGCCTCTCCCCCTTGCCGCGCGGCAGCGGCCTGCGCCTCGTCTTTCCCGCCGCCGAGACCTCCCCCCTCCCCCTGGAGCTGCGCAGCGCCCTGGAGGCGGCCCTCACCCAGGGGTGTGCCGCCGGCGCCCGCACCGGCTACCCTCTCATCGATCTGCAGATCGAGGTGGTGGAGGCCCCCTTCGAGCCGGGAGCGACCACCGAGCTCGGCTTGCGGGCGGCCGCCCAGCGCGGGGTGGCCCTGGCGGCCCAGGAGGCCAAGCCGACGGTACTGGAACCGATCATGCGCCTGGAACTGACCACCCCGGCCGAACATGCCGGCAAGGTCCTCGGCAGCCTGCAGCAAAAACGGGGGCGCATCGAAGGGATGCTGAGCCGCCCCGATACCGAGGTCATCCGGGCCTTCGTCCCCCTGGCCGAGATGTTCGGCTACATGACCGAGCTGCGCAGCGCCACCCGTGGCCGCGGCGCCTTCACCATGGAGTTCTCCCATTACGACCTGGCCCCGGCCGAGATCCAGAAACGCTTCGGTCTCACCTGACCTCTTCGCTCCACGCCCCTCCTCCCGCCCTCGGTTGCCGAGCAGGGCAAAGCCGCTAGACTGAGTTTAACGTCTTGGGTTCCTCAGGAGCCGCTGCCGTCCCCCTTGCCTGAATAATGAGCCGTCGATTGGCAACCGATCAGGAACAGACTCGTCTGGCGCAAGAGTTGGCCGAGCTGCGCCAGCTGTTTGCCGCTCTGGTGGAGAACTCCCCGGTCGGCATTGCCGTCGTCGGGAGCCGGCAGCTGCGGGTCAAGTGGGGAAACGAAGCCTACCGCCAGGGGCTTAACCATCCCGAGGAGCATCCGAGTCTCAACGACTTGCCGTTGGAGGAGATCGTCCCGGGTGCCGACGCCTCAGGGCTAGCCGACCTCATCCGGCAGGTGGCCGCTTCCGGCCACCCCTACGTCGACCCTCAATATCGGCTCACCAGCTTCACCCGCGGGGAGACCTGGTGGCAGCTGGCGCTGGTGCCGATCCCCGGCGCCGAGGCCGAGCCGGAGGTGATGATGCTCGCCCTCGACGTCAGCCAGGCGGTAGCCGCCCGGCGGGCCGCCGAGGAGGAAGGGAGGCGGCTGCGGGCCATTCTCGATCACACCCCCTCGGCGATTTACCTCAAGGATCTGCAAGGACGCCTGATTCTCGTCAACCAGGTGATGGAGAAGATCTTCGCCCGGCCGGCCGAGTGGTTCCTCGGCCAGGACGCCTCGGCCCTGTTCGCCACCCGCGACCTGGCTGATGAAGTGCGGGCCAATGACCAGCAGGTCTTGCAGACGGGAACCCCGATGAGCTTCGAAGAGGTGGTCTTGCAGGAAGATGGCCCCCACACCTACATCTCGACCAAGTTTCCGCTGCGCGACGCCGAAGGGGGGGTTTATGCCCTGGGCGGCATCTCCACCGAC
>JACZKF010000015.1 GCA_014860175.1 Desulfuromonadales bacterium
CATGTACGGACTGCACGGCGAGACCGAGCTGCCGGAGCTGGAACTTCCCCATTGGGAGGGGTACCGCCGCTCCCGCCCGGTCCATATCGGCAACGGCGCCGCCGACCAGTTCCAGCTTGAAATTTTCGACGAGTTTCTCAACATGGGGTACGAACTGGCCCGCCGGGGGGAGGAGCTGGAACCGGAGATCTGGGATTTTCTCGCCCGGGTGGCCGACCATGTCGACGAGGTCTGGGAGAAGCCCGACCACGGGATATGGGAGATGCGCGGGCCGACCCGGCACTTCACCTACTCCAAGGTGATGGCCTGGGTCGCCTTCGACCGGGCGATTCATCTCGCCCGGGGGTACGGGCTGAAGGGGGATGTGGAGAAATGGCGCCGGGGGCGGGAGCGGGTGCGCCAGGCGGTGCTGGAGAACGGCTACGACCGCAAGCTCGGCGCCTTCGTCCAGGCCTTCGGCGCGGCCGATCTCGATGCCTCCAACCTGCGTATCCCGCTGATGGAGTTTCTCCCCTTCGACGATCCGCGGGTGCAGGGGACCATCGACCGGACGCTGGAGCAGCTGACGGAGAACGGCCTGGTCTACCGCTACCGGGTCGACGACGGCCTGCCGGGGAAGGAGGGGACGTTCGGCCTCTGCACCTTCTGGCTGGTCGACGCCCTGGCCCTCTCCGGGCGGCTCGAGGAGGCGGAGAAGATCTTCGCCAGCATCGCCCGGCATGTCAACCATGTCGGACTGTTCGCCGAACAGATCGATGCCGCCAGCGGCGCTTTCCTCGGCAACTTCCCCCAGGCCTTCACCCATATCGGCCTGATCAACAGCGTCCTCAACCTCGCCTGGGCCCGCGGTCGCCCGATCCCCGAGCATGGGTTGATCGGGACACCCGAGCACCGAGAAGAGGTGGGACGGGAGAGCGGGCCAACATAACAACCCCGAGAGAGGAGGCAACCGATGCTGTTTACAGCCGTCCTGTTCCTGATCGTCGCCGCTGGCGGCCTCACCATGGCAGGGATGAAATTCTCCGGGAAGACGATCCCCGCTCCCCTCGCCCTGGGGCATGGCCTCCTGGCGCTGGTCGCCGTAATATTCCTCTTTTTCAGCGTCTTCACCAACGGGGTCGGGACCACTTTGGTGACGGCAAAAGTTTTTCTGCTCATCACCGCCCTGGTTGGCCTGGTTCTTTTTTCCTTTCGCGCCGGGAAACGGTCCCCGCCCTTCAGGCTGATCCTGGTCCATGGCACCCTGGCCGCGATCGGGATCACCTTGCTACTGGTGGCGTTTTTCGCCTGATCCCCTCGCACCTGCTGCTGAAGAAAATGAGCCGGTCCACCAGCGACGAGGGCGAGTTCGCCAGGGAGGCGCAGGCCAGTACTGCTGGTGGTCCAGTTTACCCGCCTCGATTCGCGCCAGGCGGAGAATGCTCTCTGTACGAAACTACCCTGTCAACCGAAGCTGAATTGTCCAGTTCAGGGATTTCTAAATCCTTGACAGATGGAAGCGTCCCACTATAATCGCGGACTGAATGTTCACTCCGCGGAAGAGAAGACCATGGCGAGCAAAAACGGAGACAAGCGAAGAGCCATCCTGGCGGCAGCCCTGGAGCTGTTTGCCGAAAACGGCTTTCACGGGGCGCCGACCTCCCTCATCGCCCAGCGCGCCGGCATCGGTGTCGGCACCATCTATCGCTATTTCAAGGACAAGGACGAACTGATCCACGAGCTGCACCAGGAGGTGCACGGCCGGGTGCTCGCCCGGATCTGCGACGGCTATGACGAAGGGGGATCGGTGCGGGAGCGTTTTCTCTTCCTTTTCAGCCGGCTGCTGCGCCTGTTCCTGAGCGAACCGAAGGAATTCCGGTTTCTCGAGCAGTATTACTACTCCCCTTTCGCCCACCGGGACGAGCTCTCTTCCCCCCCCAAGGAGGCGCTGATGAAGCGTCTGCTCCGCCTCGGTCGGGACCAGCAGCTGATCAGGGCGGCCCCGATGCCGGTGCTCGAAGCCCTCGCTTTCGGTCCCCTGGTCGCCCTGGCCAAGGAGCATATCAGCGGTCGCCTGGTGGTCGATGACCAGATGATCACCCTGGTCGTCGAAGCCGCCTGGGACGGGCTCAAGCGCTAATCACCACGGTCGCTTCCGGCCGCAAAACTCCAGAGCTCGCATACGTGAAAGAGGATCCTGTCATGAACGATCGCACCCCGAAAACCGGCACTCGCTCGGCCGCCCGCCGCCGCTATCTGTCCCGCCTGCTCTGGCCGGCCGGAATCGTCATCGTGCTGATCGGTCTCTCCCTGACGATGACGATCTCCCCCTCCACCGTCGCCGAACCGGTAACGGCGCCAGTCTCGCAGGGGCTGCCGGTGGAAGCGGTGGTGGTGCAGAAGGGGATCCTGGCCCGGGAACTGACCGCCGTCGGGACGCTGCAATCGAACGAATCGGTGCTGATCACCGCCGAGACCGCCGGCCGGGTGACCAAAATCGAGTTCACCGAGGGGACCAAAGTTGGCGCCGATAAAGTCCTGCTGCGGCTCGAGCCGTCGGTACTGGCGGCCGAGCGCGACCGGGCGCAGGCCAGCCTCGGCCTGAGCGAGGCCAATCATCGGCGGGCGGAGATCCTGCTCGCCGAAAACGCTATCTCCCGCCGCGAGCGCGACGAGGCCTTGGCCCAGTTCAGCCTCGATCAGGCCAACCTGCGCCTGGCCGAAGCCCAGTTGGCCAAGATGACCATTCGCGCCCCCTTTTCCGGAGTCATCGGCCTGCGCCAGGTCAGCCTCGGCGGCTACCTGCGACCGGGCGACGCCATCGCCACTCTCGAGCAGATCGACCCGATCAAGGTCGATTTTCGCGTCCCGGAGAGCTACGCCGGGCAGGTGCGGGTCGGTCAGCCGATCCGCCTGAGCGTCGATGCCGTCCCCGGCCGCAGCTTCGACGGCGAGATCTTCGCCATCGATCCCCAGATCGACGCCAACGGCCGCAGCCTGCTGCTGCGGGGGAGGGTCACCAACGCCGGTGATCAGCTGCGGCCGGGAATGTTCGGCCGGCTCGCCCTGGTGCTCGAAAAGCCGGCCGAGGTGCTGATGATCCCCGAGCAGGCGCTGGTCCCGGCCGGGGAGCGGCAGCTGGTCTACAAAGTGGTCGACGGCATGGTCGAGGAGGCGCCGGTGGAGACCGGTCAGCGCCAGAAGGGGGAAGTTGAAATCATCGCCGGGCTGCAGGCCGGCGAGACGGTGATCACCGCCGGCCAGCTCAAGGTGCGGCCGGGGATGCCGGTGACGGTTCTGCCGGCGCCGAAGGGAGAGTAGCGATGGTCCTCTCCGATCTTTCCATCAAACGGCCGGTCCTCGCCACGGTGATGAGCCTGGTGGTGATCCTGGTCGGGCTGATCAGCTACCAGCGGCTGTCGGTGCGTGAATATCCGAATATCGATGAGCCGGTGGTCAACGTCGAAACCCGCTACCCCGGGGCGACGGCCGAGATCATCGAGTCACAGATCACCCAACCGCTGGAGGAGAGCCTGGCCGGCATCGACGGCATCGACCTGCTCACCTCCATCTCCCGTTCGGAGAACAGCCAGATCACCATCAAGTTTCGCCTCAGCCGCAACCCCGACGAGGCGGCCAACGACGTGCGCGACCGCGTCTCCCGGGTGCGTGGCATGCTCCCCGACGAGATCGATGAGCCGGTGATCAGCAAAGTGGAGGCCGACGCCCAGCCGACCATCTATCTGGCCTTCTCTTCCTCCACCCATACGCCGCTGGAGATCACCGACTACGCCGACCGTTACGTCAAGGACCGGCTGCAGAACATCAACGGCGTCGCCAACGTGATGATCCTCGGCGAGCGCCGCTACGCCATGCGCCTCTGGCTCGACCCGGCGCGCCTGGCCGCGTACGGTCTGACGCCGCAGGATGTGGAGGGGGCGCTGCGCCGGCAGAATGTCGAGATCCCCTCAGGGAGGATCGAATCGAGCGAACGCGAATTCACCGTCCTGGCCGAGACCGACCTGCGCACGCCGGAGCAGTTCGAAGCGTTGATTCTGCGCGATGCCGACGGCTACCTGGTCCGGTTGAAGGATGTCGGGCGGGCCGAGGTGGGGGCCAAGGACGAGCGGCGGGTGGTGCGCTTCAAGGGGAAGCCGGCCGTCGCCCTTGGGGTGGTCAAGCAGGCGACCGCCAACCCCCTCGACATCTCCCAGGCGGTGCGGCAGATCATCCCCCAGATCGAGGCCGGGCTGCCGGCCGGGATGCGGGTCGACGTCGCCTATGACCGCTCGGTCTTCATCGACCGTTCGATCAGCAACGTCTACTGGACCATCGGCGAGGCGGTGGTGCTGGTCATCCTGGTCATCTTCCTGTTTCTGCGCTCGCTGCGCTCGACGCTGATTCCGCTGGTCACCATCCCGGTGTCGCTCATCGGCGCCTTCGGGGTGATGTACATCTTCGGCTTCTCCATCAACACCTTGACCCTGCTGGCGATGGTGCTCGCCATCGGCCTGGTGGTCGACGACGCCATCGTCATGCTGGAGAACATCCACCGCCATATCGAAAACGGCATGCCGCCGCTGCAGGCCGCCTTCAAGGGGAGCCGCGAGATCGCCTTCGCCGTCATCGCCATGACCCTCGCCCTGGCGGCGGTCTACGCCCCCCTCGGCTTCATGGAGGGGCGTACCGGCCGCCTGTTCACCGAATTCGCCCTGACTCTGGCCGGCGCCGTGCTGGTTTCCGGGTTCGTGGCGCTGACCCTGTCGCCGATGATGTGCTCCAAGCTGCTGCGCCACCGCGAAAGCCACCACCCGATCTACAACTGGATCGAGGCGGGGATGGTCGCCATGACCAATGGCTACACCCGACTGCTGCGCTGGAGCCTGCGGCTGCCGCTGCTGGTGGCGGCCGTCGCCCTGCTGGTCGCCGGCAGCGCCTGGATCCTTTTCGGCCAGCTCAAATCCGAACTCGCCCCGACCGAAGACCGCGGCACCGTGGTCGGCGTCGGCATCGCCCCCGAGGGGGCGACCGTCGCCTATACCGACCGCTATGCCCGGATGATGGAGCAGGTCTACGCCGACACCCCGGAGGTGGAGCGTTATTTCGTCATCACCGGCTTCCCGGTCGTCTCCCAGATCATCTCCTTCAGCGGGCTGCACGACTGGTCGCAGCGCGACCGCAAGCAGCAGGATATCGTCTCCGAGATGCAGCCCAAGTTTTTTGCCGGCATCCCCGGCATCATGGCGTTCCCCCTCAACCCCCCCTCCCTGGGGCAGAGCCCGATGGCCAAGCCGGTGCAGTTCGTCATCCAGACCAATGCCACCTATGAGGAGTTGCAGCAGATGTCGGCAGCCCTCCTGCAGGAGGCGGCCAAGTGGCCGGGCTTTCTGAATCTCGACAGCGATCTGAAGCTGAACAAGCCGCAGCTGTCGGTGCAGGTCGACCGGGAGAAGGTGGTCGCCGTCGGCGCCGACGTGGCCACCGTCGGCCGCACCCTGG
>JACZKF010000145.1 GCA_014860175.1 Desulfuromonadales bacterium
CGGCGGTGGCGGAACTCGCCGTTCCACTCCCCTGGCAGCGAGAGGTCGACTGGGACGGGGAGCGGCTGGTGGCCCGGGAGGTGAAGCGGTTGGGGGCATTGGCGCTGGTGAGCCGGCCGACGGTCGCCGAGCCGCAGGAGCGGGTTTCGGCCTTGTTGGCGCTGCTGCGCCGGGAAGGGTTGGAGCGGCTCGGGTGGTCACCGGCGGCGCGGCAGTTCGCCGCCCGGGTCCGTTTTTTGCAAGCAGTCTTCCCCGAGCAGGAGTGGCCCGACTGTTCCACCGAGGGGCTGCTGGGTTCGCTGGAGAGCTGGTTGTCCCCCCATGTGGCCGCTGTCAAGGGGCGCACCGGGCTGGGGCGCCTCGATCCGCTGGAGCCGCTGCAGCAGCGACTCAGCTGGCAGCAGCGGCGGCAGTTGGAAGAGCTGGCCCCGACGCACCTGGAGGTCCCCAGCGGCCACCGCATTCCTCTCGACTACGAGGTGGCCGAGCCGCCGGTACTGGCGGTCAAGCTGCAGGAGCTTTTCGGCCTGGCCGAGACCCCACGGGTGGCCGCCGGCCGGGTGCCGGTAGTGCTGCACCTCCTCTCCCCGGCCCGGCGCCCGATCCAGGTCACCCGTGACCTCGGAAGTTTCTGGCACCGGACCTATCCGGAGGTGAAAAAAGAACTCAAGGGGCGCTATCCGAAGCACCCCTGGCCCGATGATCCCTGGAGCGCCGAGCCGACCCGAAAGATCAGGCGCTGACCGCTGGCGGCGCTCGACCTGCGCCATCGGGGAGAGGCGCCTCCCCCCACTATCCACTGCAAAGGGGAACTGAAATATGAAGGATGAGCCGACATCAGCAGTCGAGGAGGCGGCAGCCGAGGAAATTGACCTTACTCCGGGGCTTAACCTGATCCGCCGCCGGCGCTGGTACCTGTGGGCGGTGATCCTGGTCTATATCCCGGCCATGTACGTCACCTTGAAGCTGAGCTCCGCTTTCTCCACCGCCGGTACCGTCTTTCTGGTCTGGTTTGTCCTTCTTTTCGGCACCGCCATGGGGGCGGCAGCCGCCCGCTGCCCCCGCTGCGGCAACTATTTTCATATGAACGGGATGACCTTTCTCTGTCTGCGCAAATGCCTGCACTGCCAGCTGCATGTCAACGCCGATCGGCAAAAAAAAGGAGGCAGGTAAGGGCAATCGTTTTTGATCAGCCGCTCAGATTTTGCGGATTTCCAGCTGCTCCTCGGCCGCCATCTCCGCATTGGCCCGGTTCAGGTTCTCTTCGCTGCTGACGACGGCGACGGCGCTGGCTTCCCATCCTTCGAGCAGATATCGACGGGCCACCGTGCTCAGGGCCGCCTCGTCGGTGGCCAGGATCCGCTCGCGCAGGCTCTGGCGCATCTGGTCGGTCAGCCCCTGCAGCTGGTTGGCGAATTCGCGGTAGCCTCGACCCCCGGGCGAGAGGGGACGGTCGATGGCGCTGAAAACCGCCAGGATCGCTTCCTTTAGGGCGTCAGATTCGAATTTGCCGGCCACTGCCCAATCGACCGCCTGCCGGTAAACCTGCAGCGTGCGGGCCAGATTCGGGTCGCGGTAAGACAGGAGCGAGAGCACCCCTCCTTCCGGGTCATAGCTGGCCATCCCGCCGTACACCCCCCCTTTTTCCCGGATCTCCCGATGCAGGAAACCGGCCCGAAGCTGTCGGGCGAGGACCATCAAGGCGCCGGCGTCGGGGTGGGTATAGGGGACCGTGCGAAAGGTCCGCGCCACGTAGGAGACCGGCACCGAGGCGGCCCAGCCGCTTCGCGGCGGCGGTGACGGGAACGGTTCGGTGGGGGTCGATGGCAGGCGCACCGCCGTGGGCAGGGCGACGAGATACCCGGTAAGCGGCCCCTCGATAGCGGCGAAACTCGCCGCCTCGGCGGTCACCGCGCAGCGCAGCCGATCTCCCCCCAGCAGGCATTTGGCCAGTCGGGCAAACTTCTCCGCCGTCTCGCCCAGCTCTTCCGGCCGCTTGGCCGCTACCTCCTTGACCAGCCGCAGGTACTGCAACCCCCCCCATTCCTCCCGCTGGCGCCCGGC
Source organism: Desulfuromonadales bacterium (assembly GCA_014860175.1). GTDB lineage: Bacteria > Desulfobacterota > Desulfuromonadia > Desulfuromonadales > JACZKF01 > JACZKF01. The sequence continues at coordinate 2,065 of JACZKF010000145.1, forward strand.
CGCGGTGAGACGGCTGGCCGCCACCCGGGCGGCATAGCTGTGGCCGGAACCGGGGATCGAATTCTCCATGGCGGTCTTTACCTGGCTGATGACGGTAAACAGGCGGTCATGCTGGGTGAAATCTGGGGAGCGGAAGAGGTCGGCCAGGATCGCGAACAGCGTCTCCTGGTTGCGAATCAGGGCTTTCCCTTTGACCTCTACCGCGACCCGGAAGCCGTCGATGCTGTTCGGGTCATCGAGAATGGAGGCGCTGGCCCGGATGCCGCCGATAGCCGCGGCCACCCGTTCGGCCATCGCTTCGTAGCCGAGTCCGGCCGCCCCCACCTGGGTCAGGAGAGTGCAGAACAGGGGGACATAGGGTCGCAGGTCGGGCGGCAGGTCGTCGGCGGCCAGACTGGCGGTGAAGTAGCCGATGCCGTTGCTCGGCTGCGGCAGCCAGTAGACGGGGCGTCCGGCCCGCTGCTGCTGAGTGAAAGGGACCTGGGGCTCGGCCGCCGGGATTTCATTCAGGGCCAAAGAGGGGAGGATCGACAGGTCCTCGCTCTGCTCCTGGGCCAGGCGCAGCTCTTCCGCCGCCGCCATGATCTGCTGGCGCTGCTGGGCGGTGAGACTGCCGCGGATGGAGGCCAGGCGTTCGGCAGTGACCTGTTCCTCCTGCTGTTTGCGCTCGGGATCCGGCCGCAGGGTGAGGGTGACCCGGTGTGGGTTATCCAGCAGCCAGCGGCGGATCAGCGTCGGGAAAAAGGGGCCACTGTCGATCTCCTGGCGCAGGCGGCCGAGATTGTGGTCGAGCTGCAGCGGCGAGACCGGATCGTCGTAGTGCAGCCACGGCCCCAGGATGCGCATCAGCAGGAGCAGAGGGTAGGGGTACTGGTCTCCACTCACCTCCCGATGCCCGAATTCGATCTGGTGAATGGCCGCTTCGATCCGCTCCCGGCTGAAGCCGTCCCGAGCGCAGCTCTCCAGAGTCGAGAGGACCAGCGCCTCGATGGCTTCCATCTGTTCGGGGTCGCTCCCCTGCAGGCCGGCAGCAAAGAAGGTGTCTCGATTATCGTCATGGTAGCCGGTGCCGGGGGCGAGATTCTGCCCCAGGCGCGAATCGAGCAGCGCCTTGTACAACGGAGCCCCCGGATGCCCGAGCAGCAGGTGCGAGAGAACTGACAGCGCCAGGCGTTCAAAACTGTCCGCCACCGGGGTGGTCAGCCATCCCAGCTGCACCATGGTCCGGCGCGTCAGCGGCTCGCCCGGCTCCACGGGAAAAACCTCTTCCACCCGCCGGGGAGCGCTGAAACGTTCCTCGGCACTGACCGCCGTGTCGACTTGCCGGAAAGAGAAATGACTCAGCGCCTGCTCCTCGATCCGGGCCAGATGATCCTCCAGCGGGAAGTTGCCGTAGGTGAACAGCCAGGCGTTGCTCGGGTGGTAGAATTCGCCATGGAACGCCTTGAGGTCGTCCCAGGTGAGATCGAGAATGGCCGATGGCTCTCCCCCCGAATTGAAGCCATAGGTGGAGGTCGGGTAGAGGGCCGCCGTCAGCCGCCGGCCGAGCAGGGAAGAGGGATCGGCCATCGCCCCTTTCATCTCGTTGTAGACGACCCCCTTGAACAGCAGGGGGGAATCGGGGTTGGCCGGTTCGGCAAACTCCACCCGGTGCCCTTCCTGGCGAAAGTCGCGTTCGCGCAGCAGAGGGAAGAAGACGGCGTCGAGGTAGACGTCCATCAGGTTATTGAAATCGGTTCGGTTGCGGGTCGAAAACGGGTAGAAAGTCCAGTCACTGGAAGTCAGGGCGTTCATGAAAGTGTTGAGGCTGCGCTTGATCATGGAAAAGAACGGGTCGCGTACCGGGAAATGCTTCGACCCGCACAAGACCGTATGCTCAAGGATATGGGCGACGCCGGTGGAGTCGCGGGGGGTGGTGCGGAAACCGACACCGAACAGGTTGTTGTCGTCCTCGCATGCCATATGCACCAGGCGAGCCCCGGTGCGCTGGTGGCGAAGCTGCACCAGGCGCAGATTGAGTTCCGGCAAAGGGGTGATGTCGGTCACCCGGAAGCCGCTCTGCTCTTCCCCCACCTGCCACTCGCGTCCTGCCATATCGGTTCTCCCCGAAAGACGTTAATGAAAATTACAGTTTAGCCAGCCAGGGAGGGAAGTCCAGCAAAATGACTCTTTTTGAACGGCCTCCGGACCCTTCTCCACTTATATAGCCGGACCTTCAGCTGTCAATTCACAGGTCAAGCGGAAGCTGCTGGATCTACGTAGTTTTTTAGATTCCTTTCATTGGGGTCAAAAAGGGGAGATCAGCTCGAAAACGGGTGAGGGGAATGTTGTAATTTCCCCGAAATGATCTAACTTTTTGGCACGGAGCACTTTCTGCGGCGATGGCCGAGGAGAGGAGGTGAGGGCCGGAAATCCAAGGATCGGGAATCATCCCCATCAGCGGAGACGCATCGCATCTAAACCAGAGGTGAAAGGAGACTACTCATGCGTAAGATCATTTTTATTCTCATGGCCGTCATGCTGGCCCTGCCGACCGTGTCGATGGCGCGGTTCCAGGCCGGCGACAAGGAAATGACCCTGAGCGGGACGGGGGAAAGCGACAACGATCTGCGAGGCAACCAGTTCGGCGTCTCGGTCGGTCTCGGTTATTTCTTCTCCGACGTACTGGAAGGGGT
>JACZKF010000146.1 GCA_014860175.1 Desulfuromonadales bacterium
CTCTGTTGCTGGCCGCACCCGCCGTCGCTGCCGACGTCAAGATCGGTTATGTCGACCTGCAAAAAGCCCTCAACCTCAGCGAAGCCGGCAAGTCGGCCAAGGAGAAGATTGCCAAGACCGTCAAGGAGTACGAGGGGACGGTGGAGGCGCGGCAAAAGGAGTTGAAACGGATCAAGGACGACCTGGACAAGCAGTCGCTGGTCCTGTCGGAAACCGCCCGGGGCGACAAGGAGCGCGAGTATCAGCAGAAACTCAAGGAGTTTCAGCGGTTCACCAAAGACATCCAGGAAGAACTGCAGCAAAAAGATACCGATTTCACCCGCCAGATTCTGGAAGAGTTGCTGAAGGTGATCAGAGAAATCGGCCAGAAAGAAGGCTACACCCTGCTCTTTGAGCAGACTGAAAGCTCCTTGCTCTACGCTGACGCCAAGATTGATATTACCGACAAGGTAATCAAGACCTACGACAGCCGATCCAAGAAATAAGGAGAGACGGTGGCGACACTCAGGGAATTGGCGGAACTGGTCGGCGGGAGCGTGGTCGGCGACAGCGAGGCGGAAGTGACGCGGGTCGCCCCTCTCGACAGCGCCGGCGAGGGGGAGATCACCTTCGTGGCCAGCGCCAAATATCTCCCCCGGCTGCAGCATTCCCGGGCCACGGCCATCATCGTCACTCCGGGGGTGGAGCAGCCTGGCCGCAATCTGCTGGTCTGCCGCAATCCGTACCTCGCTTTTGCCAAGGTTCTGACCTTGCTGCAAGGAGGGCGGCCGGAACCGCGCGGGGTGCTCCCCGGGGCCACGGTTCACCCGGGAGCCATTCTCGCCCCGGAGGTGACCGTACATCCCGGCTGCGTCATTGGCGACCGGGTGCAGGTCGGGCGAGGGACCATTCTCTACCCCGGAGTCATCCTCTATGAGGAGGTGGTGGTCGGAGCGGACTGCACTCTGCACGCCGGGGTGGTGGTGCGGGAGAGATGCCGTCTGGGCGACCGGGTGATCGTCCAGCCTTCGGCGGTGATCGGCTCCGATGGGTTTGGCTATGCACCGGACGGCGAGCGCTATGTCAAGATCCCCCAAGTGGGGATTGTCATCATCGAAGATGACGTGGAGATCGGCGCCGCCACTTGCATCGACCGCGCCGCCCTGGGGGTCACCCGGATCGGCCGCGGGACCAAGATCGACAACCTGGTGCAGATCGGGCATAACGTCGAAATCGGCGAGGACACCATTCTCGTTTCGCAGGTGGGGATCGCCGGCAGTTCCCGCATCGGCCGCCATTGCACCTTCGGCGGGCAGTCGGCCGTGGCGGGTCATCTCACCGTCGGCGATCATGTGACCATCGGCGGGCGCGGTGGGGTGACCAACGATGTCGAATCGAACCAGATTCTCTCCGGTCTGCCGGTGATGCCCCACCGGGAATGGCTCAAAGCCGCCATGACGTTTTCCAAATTGCCCCAGATGCGCAAGGAGATCCAGCGACTGAAGAAGCAGTTGGACGAATTTGCCATGAAACTCAAGGAGATGTAATGCCATGGAACTGACCACCGTGGAAATTATGAAGCTTTTGCCCCACCGCTACCCCTTCTTGCTGGTCGATCGCATCATCGAAGTCGAAGCGGGGAAGCGGATTGTCGGCATCAAGAATGTCACCATCAACGAGCCTTTTTTTCAGGGGCACTTCCCGGGCCATCCGGTGATGCCGGGGGTGCTGATCATCGAGGCGATGGCCCAGGTCGGCGGCCTCTACGCCATCGTCTGCGACAAGATCGGCGATGACAAGGTCACTTACTTCGCCGGCATCGACAATGCCCGCTTCCGCCGGCCGGTCGTCCCCGGCGACGTGCTGCGGTTCGAGCTGGAACTGGCCGCCTGCAAGCGGGGGCTCTACTGCTTCTCCGGCAAAGCCTACGTCGGCGAAGCACTGGCCGCCGAAGCCGACCTGAAAGCCACCTTTGCAGACCGCCAGAAAGCGTGAGTGACGGCATGATTCATCCGACCGCGATCATCCATCCAGGGGCCCGGCTTGGCGAGCGGGTCGAAATCGGCCCGTATGCGGTGATCGGAGAACATGTGGTCATTGGCGACGGGACTACCGTCGGGCCGCACACCGTCATCGAGGGGCGGACGGAGATCGGCTGCGATAACCGCATCTTCCAGTTTGCCTCGGTGGGAGCCGTGCCTCAGGACCTGAAGTATCACGGGGAAAAGACCTGCCTGCGGCTGGGCGACCGCAATACCGTGCGCGAATTCGTCACCTTGCATCTGGGGACCGAAGCCGGCGGGGGGGAGACGGTCATCGGTAGTGACAACCTGTTCATGGCCTACGCCCATGTCGCCCACGACTGCCGGGTCGGCAACCGGGTGATCCTGGCCAATGGCGCTACCCTGGCCGGGCATGTGAGTGTCGATGATTTCGCCATTCTCGGCGGCCTGTCGGCCGTCCATCAG
>JACZKF010000147.1 GCA_014860175.1 Desulfuromonadales bacterium
TACCATGAGGGTGCCGACACTGATTCGGTAGTAGAGGTCGAGCCTGAAGGCGCCGACCTCGACCTCTTTCTTTAAATCCTTATTGGTGGCGCACAATATCCGCACATCAATGGGGATTTCTTTGATCCCACCTAGCCGACAGATCCGCTTTTCCTCCAGCACCCGCAAAAGTTTCACCTGCAGACTGAGGGGCATTTCGCCTATTTCGTCGAGAAATACGGTACCTCCGGCGGCCGCCTCCAGCTTCCCTTTTCGCCCGTGTCTGGTGGCGCCTGTATAGGCCCCCCCCTCATGGCCAAACAGCTCCGCCTCGAAGAGGTTCTCTGAACAGGCCCCGCAATTGATCGGCACAAAGGGAGCCAACTGGTTATCAGCCTGGAAGTGGTGGATGTATCTGGCGATCAGTTCCTTACCTGTACCGCTTTCCCCCTCGATCAGCACGGCAAGATTGCGGTCGGCACTGTACTTTTCCGCCTGGCGCAGCACTTGGCGCATACCATCGGAGAAGACACACAGATTGCCGAGTCCTATCTCTTCAAGATAGGCGCGGCGAAGCCGTTCCGCCTCGCCGCGGCAGGCACGAACTTCTTCACTGACCTTGCTGGAGAAATCATTTTTTAAGCGGGCATAGTTGGCACGTAGCGTCGCATATTCCGCCGCCCGTTCTATGGCGATGGCCAGCTCTTGCACGTTCACCGGCTTCTGCAGATAGTCGAAGGCGCCGAACTGCAGGGCCCTGATGGCATTGTCCATGTCGCCATGGCCGGTGAAAACAATCACATCAACGTCCGAACGTTCCACCGTCTTGATCCGCTTGAGCAGTTCTAGCCCATCCAGCACCGGCATTCGCAGATCAGTTATGATCAGATGAATATCCTGCTGATGAAAGGTCTTCAGCCCTTCCGCACCATTACCGGCAAGGCTGACGTTGTGCCCCAGGCGGCGAAGAAAGCCGGCAAGGCTTTGGCAGATATCCGGTTCATCGTCAATTACCAGAATATTCATCCCCACTCCTCATACCGGGATCCGCACCTCAAAGGTCGCCCCTCCCCACTCGTTGTTCTTCACTTCAAGCTTTCCTTTCATGCTCGCCACAATCGACTGACTGATGCTCAGCCCAAGCCCGGTGCCCTTGCCGACACTCTTGGTGGTGAAGAAAGGGTAAAATATTCTTTTGATAATATCTTCGGGAATACCGGTGGCGTTGTCGCCCACTTCCAGGACCACCGCCCCCTCCCGCAACTCACTGCTTATCCATATCCGCCAGTCATGGTGTTGGCAGGAGTCGAAAGCCTGGCGGGCATTGATCAGCAGATTGGTGACTACCTGCTCGAGGCGATTGACTGGTGCCTGTACTGCCGGCAGATTGCCGGCCAACTTTTTTTCTACCGTAATGTTGTGCGCTTCAAGTTGCCGGCCAATCATGGAAAAGACATTTTCCACCGCATCGTTGACCAAAACATCGGTGAATTCCGGCGAGACGTCGTCCCTGGCAAAATTGCGGATGTTTTGGATCACCGAGGACATTCGCATAACCTGCCGGGAAATCATCTCGATATTGTCACGGAGTTCGTACTGGTCCAGACCCAAGCCCTTCTCGTTAC
>JACZKF010000148.1 GCA_014860175.1 Desulfuromonadales bacterium
GGTCGGTTCCGGGGCCGGGGCCGGGGCGCCGAACTGGAAAGTGAGACCAGCGGAGTAGAGCTGGTTGTTGTGGGCCTTGCTCGGCTCATCCAGTCCCTGGTCGAAGGCGATGAGGTGCCGGGCGTCGACCCGCAGGGCGACCTCCTGGCTGATGAAATACTTGGCACCGAGACCCCAGTTGAGGAGGAAATCGTTCTCGGTGCTGCGGCGGTCGTTATCCCGCCGTTGCGCGCCGAGACCGAAAGTGACATAGGGGACCAGCGGCCCTTCCGGGAGGAAATGATACAGGCCGTTGATCATGCCGTTGTAGATGTCGGCGCTCCCGGTGTAAGGCGAGCTCTGGTTCGCGTCAGTGTAGAAAAGGAGCAGTTCCGTCCCCCAGATCTGGTCATAGTTGTAGCCCAGGGCGAGACCGTAGGTCCAGTCGTCATCATAAGGCTGGTTCCCCTCGAACACATGGCCGCCGATCATCGGGGTCAGGGTGAAAGCGTTGGCCAGGTTCCGCGCCGCCGCCGGCCCGGCGGTGAGCAAAATTCCCGCCAGTGCGGCAAGGACTGCAACTACCCGCAGGTGTTTCATTTCTTCCTCCTTGTTCCATGTGGGTGTTAATTCTGGTCGGTTAAAAAAGTAAAACTAATGAGCAGAGGATAGCACGATCCTTCGGAATTTCAATCCGACGGCCTTCCGCTTGACCGCGCGCACCGACCGGCAGTAAAGTGTCCCTTTTACGCCAACCTCCAGGAGTCTTCCCCCTCATGACCGAATTCGACCTCCCCCGTGAACGCAAGGTTGGCCATCTGACACTTCTGCGGCCGCCCCGCACCCTCACCTCCAGGGAATTCAATCTCCTCCCCTTTGCCGACCGTCTGGCGGTGGTGCGCGGGGTCAGCGGGCGGACCAAGTACCAGCTGCTTCTCGATGCTCACGACGGCGAGCGGCTGGTGCGTTGTCTGCCGGCCCAGGAGATCTATCTGCTGATCAAAGAGCTCGGCCTGGTGGAGGTCACCGAACTGCTCCCTCTGGTCGACAGCGAACAGTTGACCACCTTTCTCGACCTCGACTGCTGGCGGGGCGATCTGTTCGACGGCAACGTCGCCCTGGAGTGGCTGATCGTCCTGGCCGAGGCCGGGGAGGAGAGAATTCTCCAGGCGCTGGAGGAGATCGATTTCGAACTCATTACCTTGATCTTTCAGCGACTGGTGACGGTGGTGCGCGCCCCGGAGGACCTCGAGGAAAATGACCGGCTGGAGGCGTCGCAGCGCGACGGCGGCTATGAACTCGACTACCCCGAGGCCGAAACCGCCAAACAGGTAGCGGCCCTGCTCGATGTCCTGTATCGCCGCGACCCCGAAATGTTCGTCCGCCTGCTGACGGCGGTCCGCTGGGAGCAGGGGGTGATGTTCGAAGAAGAGAACTATGGGCGGCGCAACCTGCGCCTGCAGGAACTCGGCTTTCCCGACCCGGACGAGGCTCCCCGGGTCTACGCCTGGCTCGATCCGGCCCGCTTCGACCCGGCCGAGTGCCGCCGCCAGGGGCTGGCGGTCATCCCCGACAGCGACGCACCGGCCTTCCTCCTCACCCCTGGAATCCGCGGCAGTCTGCTGGCCGAGGTGCTGGCCGGCGGCATCGACACCGAGACGGCCTGGGAACTCACCTTTCTGCTCAACCGGGTGATGACGGCCGACCGGGTCGATGTCGGCAGCTTCGACCAGGTGCAGGAGGCGATCGGGGAAGTCTACCAGACCCTCAACCTGGCGCTGGAGCATCAATGCGGCAGTAACGTGGATAAAGCCAGCCGGCTGTTTGCCGACACCTACCTGCAGCCGCTGTTCCGGCTCGGCTTCAGTCTGCTGCTCGAACTGCAGCGTCGGGCTCGGCAGGTGAAAAAGTCGCCCATCGCCCCCTTCCTGGACGGCCCCTTCCGTGCTCTGGTCCGGGCCCTCGATCAGAAGCGCCCCCGTTTCTACGAAGGGCTGGAGAACTTCACCCGGGCCGGCGAGCGACCCTTCGCCACCTCGCGCGAGCTGCGCCTGGCCGAAGAGTGGCTCGCCCGCCTGGAGGCGCAGCAGCGACTGTTCCAGGGGCAGCTCCCCTTCGAGCTCCCGGCGCCGGCCGAACTCGACTTGACCGGCTGTACCCCCGACCTGGTCGACGACCTCGCCCTCTCCGACTTCCTCCTCACCGCCCTGGCCAATCGCCTCCTCGGGCGCTCGTTCCTGCCGACCCCCCTGGCCGCCGGCGATATCGCCCCCCTGCAGGCCATGGTCTGCCAGGAGGGGAAAATCTCCCCGGAGCTGCGCCGGGAGACGGTCAACTGGCTCGACTCCCTCGAGCCCGGCGCCGGTGCCTTCGGCGACTACTGCCTCGACCTCTGGGAAGAGGATTTCTGCCCCCTGGCGCCGGCCCAGATCGACCCGCGCTTCATCAGCGGGATGATCATCCGCCTCGGCTGAGAGGGGAGGGAGCGCCGTGAGAGAGTTCTTGCGCGACTGCTATCGGGTCGAACAGCTGGCTAGCCTTCCCCTTGGCCAGGCAGACCGACGATGACCGCGCCCCCGACCACCACCCTTCCCTGGCAACCCGGCACGACGCCGCTGATGCTGGCGCCGATGCAGGGGGTGACCAACCGCGCCGTACGCGGCTACTTCATCGACACGGTCCGCCCCGACGTCGTTTTCACCGAGTTCGTGCGCGTCGCCGGCCACAGCCGCAAGCGCGTCGCCCGCAGCGACCTGCGCGAGATCGGCGCCGGCGATGAGGTGCCGCTGGTGGTGCAACTGATCGGTCACAGCCGCACTTCGCTGGTCGAAGCGGCCCAGATCGCCGCCGCGGCCGGCGCCCGCCATCTCAATCTCAACCTCGGCTGCCCCTACGGACGCATGACCACCGGCCTGACCGGCGGGGCGCTGCTGCAGCAACCCGCGCTCCTCGCCGAACTGATTCCGGCGCTGCGCGACGCCTGCCGCGGCAGCTTCTCGCTCAAGCTGCGCGCCGGCTACGACAACCACGACGACGCCCTCGCCCTGCTCCCCCTGTGCGAAGCGGTGGGGGTCGATTTCCTGATTCTCCATCCGCGCACCGTCCTGCAGGAATACCGTGGTCAGGCTGACCACCGCGTCACCGCCGCCATGGTGCGCGCGACCCGGCTGCCGGTGATCGCCAACGGCGATCTCCGCAGTGCCGGGCAGGGGAAGCAGCTGCTCGAAGAGAGCGGCGCCGCGCAGGCGGGCGAAGAGGAGCGGGTCGGCCAGGGCGCCGCCCCGGAG
>JACZKF010000149.1 GCA_014860175.1 Desulfuromonadales bacterium
GGCGTTGCGCACCTGGAGGGTGAACCCCCCCATGTGGTCGAGCAGAATGCCCGGCTGGCCGTGGGGGGTATTGATGGTCTTGCACTCGCCGTGACCGTCCCCCTGCATGAGAATGGCGTTGACCCCGTACTCGGAGTGGACGCGCCGGATTTCGCTGGCGATGATGTCGGTCGCCTCGTCCCAGGAGATCCGCCGGTACTTGCTCTTGCCGCGATTTTGCGGATTGCGCTCGCCGTTGGGATCCCAGTCGACCCGGATCAGCGGGTACTTGATGCGGTTGGGGGAATAGACCCGCTTCTTGTAGGCCAGGGAAAAGGGGGAAGGCATCGATTTCCAGACCGGCTCGAGGACCTTGCCATTCTTTTCGAACTTCCAGGTCCGGATCTTGTTGCGGTCGTATTTGTGGTCGAAGCGAAACGGTCTGACCCGCAGGATCTTGCCGTCCTTGACATCGACCATCCCCTGCGCCCCACCACCGTAGAAGCCACCGAGCCCGAGGGATCTGTAAACTGTTTTGTCGCCTTTTGTATCGGACATGCTTGCGTACCTCCTTTTCAACTTTTTGCGTCATCCGTCAATAGCAACGGAGCAGCGGTTTCGCGGTGGCGCTCTCGCCCCCGGGGCGAGGGTGGTGCCGACCGCCGGTTATCGCGGACTAGCGGGAAGGCGCTCTCGCCCCCCGCCCCTTAGCGTTTCGATCCCTGTCAGGTCTTTGTAGTACCCCATCTCCTGGGAGATGGCGGCGGCGGTGCGCAGCAGCTCATCGGCCAGGGTATCGAGGGTTGCCCCAGCCATTACGGCCGGCGGGGCGGAGAGGCTGATGGAGCCGACCAGCTGCCGACGCCGACCGAAGATCGGCGCTCCCAGGGCGGTAACCCCGGGGATCATCTCTTCGGCCGAAATGGCATAACCGCGCTGCCGGATCTGTTCCAGATCGTGGAGCAGCTCTTCGGCGGTGACGATGGTCGAAGGGGTGTGCCGGAGCAGCTCGGTGTCGCGCAGGTAGGCTTCGATCTGCTCCGGCTCGAGAAAGGCGAGGAGCGCCTTGCCGACCGCCGAGCAGTAGGCCGGGACCCGCGGGCCGATCTGGCGCGAGAAGGAGTCTTCGGCCTTGGGGAGCGCCAGCAGGGTGATCAGGGCGGTGCCACCGCTCCAGATGGCGACGCGGGCGTTGAGCCGGGTGCGGCTGGCCAGCCCATGGGCCAGGCGCGACGCCTTGGCGTTGATCTCCAGGCTGCCGATGTAGACCATCCCCAGCTCGAACATTTTTGGCCCGAGGCTGTACTTGTGAGTCTCCGCGTCCTGCTGGAGAAACCCCTGCTTCTCCAAGGTCGTCACCAGCCCCCAGACGGTCGCCTTGTTCAGCCCGAGCGCCTCGGCGATCTGGGTGATCCCGAGGGAGGTCTGGGAGGCGGTGAAGAGGGAGGTAATGTCAGTAGCTCTTTTGACCGACTGGATCATCGTTTGATAATCTCACACAGGGTATTATAATGCCGAACTTGTGGGCCATCTTAACTTTGCCGCCCGGGGGTGTCAATATAAAATAGAAAAATGTTCTATTTATCTTCAGGGGCCGATCCGGCCACTTCAGCGCCCTATTCCTTTGCGCCGCCGCTCGCTCCCCCAGCGGGCAATCGCCTCGACCGCGATGATGGCCGCATCGACCTGCGCCTCGGTAGTGAAGGCGCCGATGGAGAAGCGCACGCCGCCATGGATGGCCGCCGTCCCCAGCTGGGTATGCACCAGGGGGGCACAGTGCAGGCCGGTGCGGGTGGCGATGTTGTAGTTGACGTCGAGCATCGTCCCGACATCGCCGGGGTCGAGGCCGTCGATGTTGAGGGTGAAGGTCGACAGGTGGTTCTCCAGCCGGTCGCAGCAGTACAGCCGCACCCCCTCCAGCGGGCGCACCCCTTCGATCAGCCGGCGAGCCAGCTTCATCTCGTGGGCGTGGATGTTGGCCAGCCCCTGCTCGTCGAGCCAGTCCTGCCCCGCCCACAAGGAGGCGACCCCGAGCATGTTGGGGGTGCCGAACTCCATCCGCCACGGGTACTCTTCCAGGTGGTAGGGGTGGATCGAATTTACCCCGGTGCCGCCGCTGCGGCTCTGGCGCAGCTCGACATGCTTGCGCACACAGAGGCCGCCGATGCCGGTGGTTCCCATCAGCGCCTTGTGGCCGGTGAAGGCGAGCAGGTCGACGTTCATCGCCTGCATGTCGATGGGGATCACCCCGGCGGTCTGGGTGGTGTCGATGGCGAAACTGACCCCCCGCTGGCGGCAGAGGCGGCCGATTGCCGCCACCGGCTGGACGGTGCCGATGACGTTGGAGCCGTGGTTGACGATCACCAGCCGAGTATTGGGGCGAAAGGCCCGGGCGATGTCGTCCGGGTCGACGAAGCCGTCGGCGTCGAAGGGGACGAAGGTCGCCTCGACGCCGCCGTCGCGCACCAGGTGGTTGATCGGGCGGATGACCGAGTTGTGTTCGAGATTGGTGGTGATGACGTGATCGCCGGCGGCGAGCATGCCGTTGATGATCAGGTACAGGGCATCGGAGGCGTTGTAGCCGAAGCAGAGGCGCTCCGGCGTCTCCAGGTCGCCACCGAAAAAGCGGGTCAGGCGCAGCCGCAGCTGATCGAGGAGCGAACCGGCCTCGATGGCCAGGTCGAAACCGCTGCGGCCGGGGTTGACCCCGGTCGCCCGGTAGAAGTCCATCATGTAGGTGTAGACGTGCTCCGGCTTCGGCCAGCTGGTCGCCGCGTTGTCGAAGTAGATCAGATCTTTGCTGTTGTCCATGGCTCCGCTCCCTCTACCGGCCCAGGCCGGCCTTCACAGGACGGATGATCAGTTCGCTGCCCGCACGGCAACGACGATCTTGTAAAAAAAGGTGATCAGCAATCCGCCGGTGGCCCAGATCCCGGCGACGATCGCCCACTCCGGCAGGGTCGGCGCGTAGGGGGTCACCGCCCCCAGGGGGGACGGCACGAAGCCGCCGACGATCATCCCCATCCCCTTCTCCAGCCAGAGGGAGACGAAAACCAGGACTGCCGCCGTCGCCAGGATCTTTTCGTTGCGGCGCAGGCGCGGCACCAGCAGCGCCACCAGGGCGATGACCCCGAGGACCACCGACCCCCACATCAGCGGCGCCAGCCCGGCTTCCCCTTCGAGCCCGAAGAACAGGTATTCAAAGGCGTGGATATGGTCCGGCACCTGACTGTAGAGAGCGGTGAACAGCTCGAGGAGCAAAAAGAAGATATTGGCCGCCATGGCATAGGCGACCACCACCCCGAGCTTGCCGATCGCTTCGCGGCCGGCATCGAAGCTGGTCAGCCGGCGCAGCAGCAGGCAAAGGAGAATCAGCAGCGCCGGGCCGGCGGCAAAGGCCGAGGCGAGAAAGCGCGGGGCGAGGATGGCGGTGAACCAGAGATGGCGCCCCGGCAGGCCGTTGTAGAGAAAGGCGGTGACGGTATGGATGCTGATCGCCCAGGGGATCGACAGCAGGATGACCGGCTTGATCCACCCGGGGGCCGGCACCCCCTTGTACTCGGCGTTGAGCATGACGTAGGCGACGGTGGCGTTGATCAGCAGATAGCCGCTGAGCGACACCATGTCCCAGAACATCAGGGAGTGCAGGGTCGGATGCAGCAGCACGTTGAGGACCCGGGTCGGCTGCCCCATGTCGACAAAGATAAACAGCATGCACATGGTCACCGCCGCAATGGCCAGCAGCTCCCCGAGAATGGTGATGCGGCCGAACTGACGGACATCGTGCAGGTAGTAAGGGAGCACCACCATCACCGCCGAAGCGGCGACGCCGACGAAAAAGGTGAACTGGGCGATATAAATCCCCCAGCTGACGTCGCGGCTCAGGCCGGTGATCCCTAGGCCATGCTGCAGCTGCTGCAGATAGAAGAAGAGGCCGACGCCCATCAGCAGCAGCAGAAAAACGACCCAGCTCCAGTACCTGCGACCACCTGTCAGCGCCAAATCAAACATGAGCATTCACCCTCAGACCAGATAGAAGATAGACGGGCCGCACCCCAGGTGGGGCTGGCGCTGCACCGAGTAACGCTCGGCCAGCAGCTGCCGGACCGGCGAACTCTCGTCGTTGAGGTCACCGAAGACCATCGCCCCCTGCGGGCAGGCCTCGACGCAGGCCGGCAACTCCCCCTTGGCCAGGCGCGCGGTGCAGAAGTCACACTTCTCCACCACTCCGGCCGAGCGGGTCGGCACCTCGGGGTTGACCTGACGCAGGTGCGGCCGCGGATCGACATAGTTGAAGCTGCGCGAGCCGTAGGGGCAGGCGGCCATGCAGTAGCGGCAGCCGATGCAGCGGTGATAGTCCATCATCACGATGCCGTCCCCCCGCTTCCAGGTCGCCTTGGTCGGGCAGACCCGCACGCAGGAGGGGCTGGCGCAGTGGTTACAGAGGACCGGCAAGGTGCCGCCGTCGGCCTGGCGGGTGTACTCGCTTTGCTGGAAGGGGAAGACCTTGGCGAACGGCTCGTTCCAGATCCACTTCACCTCGTGCGCCGGGTTCGGCACCTCGGGGACGTTATGGGTCTGGTGACAGGCCCGGATGCACTGGTCGCACTCCCCCTGCTGGCGGCATTGGCGCAGATCGATCACCATCCCCCAGCGCTGCTTGCTCTCGCCAACCGTGGCGGCGGTCGCCGGGGCGCTGCCGGACAGGGCGTGCACCAGGGTGCCGGTGCCGGCCGCCACCACCGAGCCGGCGGCGATGCGCAGGAAATCTTTTCTCGTCACTTTCATCGCAACTCCCCCGGGTTCGGCGCGGCCGGCGGCGAAGTGTGACAGCTCCAGCAGTTGACGGCCGGAACTCCGGCGTAGGCGTGGCAGCTGTCGCAGAACTTCTCCTTCGGGCCGTGGCATTGGGTCAGGCAGGTGGCGGTCAGGTCGATGGTGTAAACCGTGCCGTCGGCGGCGGTGTAGGTGCGCTGGTTCTCGCGCACCTTGAGATCGCGCCAGCTCATCAGCATCTCCATATGGGCCACCCGCATGACGTCGCGGGGGGCGACGCACTTCTGGCCGGCGGCCGTCGCCGGCAACACCGGCCCGGCGGTCGACGATCTCGCCGCCAGCCCCTGCCAGACCGGATAGGTGACCAGGGCGAGGAACAGCGACAGGCCGGCGAAGATCAGCACCCGGTCACGCATTGATCACCTCCGCTGCCGGCGGCTGCGGTTGCGCCATCGACGGCTGCGGCAGCGGCTCGCCGCGCAGATCCTTGGTCCGCTCTTTCTCCCCGGTCATCACCAGGGCGTTACCCAGCAGCTCGTGCACTCCGGCCACTTCCACCCCGGGGACCCAATACTCCATCAACGCCGGCATGGTCGCCTTGTCGATGGCGCACATGCAGGCCAGCATGTTGACCCCATGCTTCTCGTGCACGTGCCGCACCGCGTTGGCCCGGGGGAAGCCGCCCCGCAGGCGGATCTCCAGGTTCTCGTCGGTGCCGAGGCCGGAGCCGCTGCCGCAGCAGAAGGTCTGCTCGCGGATGGTGTTGGCCGGCATTTCGAAGAAGTTGTTGCAGGAGCGCTTGAGGACGTAGCGGGGCTCTTCCAGCAGCCCCATGCCGCGAGCCGGGTTGCAGGAGTCGTGATAGGTCACGTTCCACCTGTCGTTGCGCCGCGGGTCGAGCTTGAGCTTGTTGTGGTAGAGCAGATCGGCGGTAAATTCGCTGATGTGCACCATGCGGGTGGTGCGGGCGTTGTCGAAGCGGGTGCCGGTGATCGGCGACACCGGCGGCTCGAGAAAGTCGGCTGGGCCGTTCATCGTATCCATGTACTGGTGCAGCACCCGCCACATGTGGCCGCACTCCCCCCCCAGGATCCACTTCACTCCCAGCCGGCGCGCCTCGTCGTAGATCTTGGCGTTGAGCCGCTTCATCATCTCGTGGGAGGTGAACATCCCGAAGTTGCCCCCCTCCGAGGCGTAGGCGCTGTAGGTGAAATCGAGGCCGATTTCGTGAAACAGCGACATGTAGCCGAGCAGTGTGTAGTAGTGGGGGGTGGCGAAGTAGTCGGCCGAGGGCATGATGAACAGCACCTCCGCCCCCTTGCGGTTGATCGGCAGGTCGACCTGGATGCCGGTGATCTCTTCCAGCTCCTCGGCGGCGAACTCCAGGCTGTCCTTGAAAGCATGGGGCTGGATGCCGAGATGGTTGCCGACCCGGAAGCAGTCGGCGGCCGGCTTGGTCACCCAGTTGATGTTGATGCCGAGGAGCCCGAGCAGCTCGCGACCGATCATCGTCACCTCGGCGGTATCGATGCCGAAGGGGCAGAAGACCGAACAACGGCGGCACTCGCTGCACTGGTAGAAGTAGTAGAACCACTCCTTGATCACCTCTTCGGTCAGCTCCCGGCCGCCGGCCAGGGAGCCGAAGGCCTTCCCGGCCGGGGTGAAGTAGCGGCGATAGACGGAACGGAGCAGTTCGGCCCGCACCATCGGCATGTTCTTCGGATCGTTGGAACCGAGGAAATAGTGGCACTTGTCGGCGCAGGCGCCGCAGCGCACGCAGATATCCATGAACAGCCGGAAGGAGCGGTATTTCTTCAGCCGCTCGCGCATCCCGTCGAGAATGATCTGCTTCCAGTCGGCGGGAAGCTTCCAGTCCGCATCGGTCGGCTGCCACTCCCGGGGATTGGGCAGATCCAGGGCTTCCAGGTGCTTGCCCGCGGCGCTGTAGCAGAAAGTCCCTTTGCGGAACTCGACCTTGGGGTCGCGCCAGTCGGACTTCGGCGGTACCGACTCTATCTTGAGGCGCTCGTCAGCCATTTTTTTGCTCCTCATCGAGCGGAATTCCCGCCGCCTTGATCTTGTCGTGGAATTCGTGCTCCCACTCGGCGTAGGTGTGGGTCTTCACCGGGTAGTTCCACGGGTTGATATGTCGCTTGATCCGGCTGTTGTTGGCCAGATTGCGGGTCGGGCTGAGAAACACCCCCCCCATGTGCATCAGCTTGCTGAATGGAAAGCAGGCGGCCAGGGCGCTGACCAGCAGCAGGTGGATCCAGAAGAGAAGCCCCAGCCCTTCCGGCAGCACCGGCTGGAAGGTGGCGAGGCCGATGGCGAAGCGTTTGACGGCGACCACATCGGCGCCGGCGCCGTAGCGCATCAGCATCCCCGAGACGGCGATGCCGAGCAGCAGCAGGGGGGCGAAGTAATCGCTGAACTGGGAGATGTAACGCAGCTGCGGGTCACGCCACCGGCGCAGCAGCAGGTAGACCAGGGCCCCGAGGACGATCAGATTGGACAGGTAGAGGACCGGGGCGCCGATCTGGAAGAAACCGTCGACGGCGTTAAGGGCAAGGACGAACTGCGGTACCGGCTCGACCGGCAGCCGCAGGTGGCGCAGCAGAACGATCAGCAGCGACCAGTGAAAGGCGAGCGCCCCGAGCCACAGATATTTGCTGTCGCCAAAGACGAAGCGCCGCTCGTACAGTTCGGCCTGGTTGTTGCGAAACAGGGAGCGAAACAGCAGCACTTCGAGGGCCATCCGCCCCACCGCCCCCAGACCGGTACTCGGGTTGTCGAGGCGGGCGCTCTTGATCCAGGGGAGCGACTTTTGCTGCCCGCAGGTGGTCGGGATGCGAAACGGCACGGGAGCCAGCGCCCACTGGACCAGACGGTAGCAGATCCCGGCCAGAAAGGTGGCCAGCGCGGCGTAGGGGATCACCAGGCCGAGGACGACCCGGCCGGGCTCGCTCGCTCCGGCCAGCGCGGCCAGAACGATGAGGGCGACGACGCCAATAGCAGAAGAGAGAGGTCCCATCGGTCTACGACTTTCTTTGCGAACGATCGGCCAAAATGGCCATGCTGCGCCGGCTCTCGCCCAGCCGGATCTCCGCCAGCTGCTCGCGGCAGCGCACGTACCCCTCGAAGGCTTGCAGGGCGAGCTGATCGATCAGCTGGTTGAGCTGCTGCGGATCGAGGTCGGGGCGACCGGTGGCAAGGAGCGGCCGCAACCAGAAAATGAAGCCGACCGCCTGGGAAGCGGTCAGGTCCTGCACTGCATGCACCCGCAGGAGCGCATCCAGGGCAGGACCCGTCCGGGATGGATCCATCTCACCGAGAAGCTCCTGCAGCAAAACGGCCAGGTTCTCCCGCAGGAGATGCCCGACGGGGTTGCGGAACGGGTCTTTTTCCCGGGTGAGAAACTGTGCCGTTTCGCCGCCGCTGGCTTGCGCCATGCGGGCGACCCACTGCTCGAGGATGGCTTCCATCGTCATTCTTTCCTGGTTAAACGCACCCGGTCGGCTTGGGCAGGCCGGCCACTTTACAGACCCCTTTGGCCGGGCCCGAGGGGAACATCGAATAGATGGTCGGCAGGTCGAAACCGGTCTCCTTGCAGACCTTGCGCACCATCGGGGCGACGCCGTACTGCACAAAGTACCAGCGGACGAAATTGATCAGCTTCCAGTGGTCGTCGTTGAGCTCGGCAATGTTCTCGGTCGTGGCGAAATCCCGGGCGACCTCTTCGGTCCACAGCTCAGGCTCCTGCAGGAACCCTTCTTCATCCACTTCGTAGGAGCGTCCGTTCACAGCAAATGTCAGCATGGTTGTTTCCTCCTTGGTTACTTCCCCTGGCCTTGAGCCGGGAGAGGTCTGGCTCAGGTGTTGATGAGATGGGCGACTTTCCCGAGGTTGCGGGCGCGGCGCCGGCGATTGATAATCTCTGATACCGATTGGGCACAGGGGCGCAGCTCTTTGCCGTGGACCCCAAAATTGACACAGCCGTGGCACAGGTAGCAGGCGGTCCCAATGACATCGTCGATCTCGGTGGCTTCCGAGCCGTCCACGGCCGAGTAGATCTCGGGAATCGAGGAGCGGTCGATACCATCTGTCGCTTCGAGCAGAGCCTTGGTCACATTCACCTCGTCATCCTGGCAGATGAGCCTGCCTTGTATGACATCGTCATACGCGTTATTACAATGTCACACCTGCAGATTAAGCGGACGGACCACCCATGTCAATGCAAAAAATAACGGTGGTTTGAAATTTTACGTCAAAGGAAGAGCGGATGGCCTTTAAAGATAAACAGTGTGGTTGCATTTACCGCATATGATCTGTTTCCCATAGACACATTCCGGATTTCTTAGAATTAGAAGTCCCTTGACATAAAAAGAACGGAGTTTTATCTTTCTTGCATGCAAAATTGCATGCAAGACCGCCTATTATATCCCCTCTGCCGCCCCGCCTGCTGCAGAGGGGCACCTTTTCCCGGCGGCTCCCTGGAGGCTTGTGAGCTCTAGCCGTAAACATCTCGATGGTTTTGCGACGACGATGATGGTCCTGCTGTGCGCCATCTGGGGGCTGCATCAGGTGGCGATCAAAGCGGCCGCCCCGGACATGGCGCCGATCCTGCAGATCGCCTTGCGCTCGGGGATCAGCGCCGTACTGGTCCTGGTGGTGATCGCCGGCAGCAGCATCCGCCTGTTTTGCCGCGACGGAACCCTGGGACCGGGCACCTTTCTCGGCCTGCTGTTTGCTTTCGAATTTTTCCTGATCGCCGAAGGCCTGCGCTATACCACCGCCTCGCACATGTCGGTCTTTTTGTACACGGCGCCGATCTTCACCGCCCTGGCATTGCAGTGGCGGCTGCCGTCCGAACGGCTGCGCCGCCACCAGTGGGCCGGCATAGGTGTCGCTTTTGCCGGGATCGTGCTGGCCTTCGCCGGCAATTCCCTGCGGCATGGATTCGATCTGCAGATGCTGTGGGGGGATTTACTCGGGGTGATGGCCGGCGCCGCCTGGGGGGCCTGCACGGTGCTTGTTCGCTGCTCACGCCTGGCCGAGGCGGCGCCGGCCAAGGTCTTGCTCTACCAGTTGGTAGGGGCTTTTTTTCTCCTGCTGGCCTATGCCGTTGCCTCCGGCCAGGCCGACCACTTCGTCCTGAGCGGCATGGTCTGGACCAGCCTCCTCTTTCAGGGGGTGGTCGTCACCTTTGCCAGCTATCTGGTCTGGTTCTTTCTGCTGCGCCTCTATCTCGCCTCGCGGCTGTCGGTCCTGTCCTTTCTCTCCCCCCTGTTCGGCGTCGGTTTCGGCGTGCTGCTGCTGAAAGAGCCAATCGATATCACCTTCGGCATCGGGGCGTGTCTGGTTTTGGCGGGAATTACGCTGGTGAGCAGTGAGAGGGGGGGAGTGAAAAAAAGATAACCGGATAACCGGGGACGCCCTTGCGATTATGCGTTCCAACGCATAATCGCAAGGGCGTCCCCAAAACACTGGGTGGGGTGGCGCAAACTACCGCGTCTGCCTCTCCCAGATCTCCACAATCCTCCCCGCCAGCTCCTGCGGCGCCAGAGTATCGGTGTCGATCTCGAAATGCGCCGCCGCCTGATACAAAGGATTGCGGCGCGTCAGCACTTCCGCCACCTCTTCGGTGAAGCTCTTGCCGGCGGTGAGCGCCGGGCGGTCGGTGCCGCCGGCGATGCGCCCGACGATGGTCGGCACTGCCGCCTTGAGCCAGACGACGCAGCCGTTTTGCCGCAGGGCGGCGACGTTCTCCCCCCGCTCGATGACCCCGCCGCCGGTATCGAGAACCAGCCCGTCGCTACGGGAGACTTCCTCCACGATTGCCGACTCGACATCGCGGAAGGCCGGCCAGCCGTGTTTTTCCACATACTGGGGGATAGCCATCCCGACCCGGCGCACGATCTCCTCGTCCAGACTCAGGCGTTCCAGCCCCAGCTGCCTGGCCACCAGTCCAGCCGCCAGCGACTTTCCCGTCCCCCGATAACCGATCAGCACCAGATTCATTTTTTCAACTGCTCCAGCACCACCCGGCGCATCACCTCCACCGGCGCCTCGACCCCGGTGAACTGCTTGAACTGCAATACCGCCTGGTGGATGAACATCTCGACCCCGGAGACCGTCTGCAGACCGCGGGCGCGGGCATCGGCCAGCAACTTCGTCTCCAGCGGGTTGTAGACGATGTCGAAGACCGCCTGGCCGGGGCGCAGCAGTTCGGCCGGCACCGGCGAGCCCTCCGGGCGCGGATGCATGCCGACCGGCGTACAGTTGATGATGACGTCGGCCGCGGCCACCCCCCGCGCCAGGGCGGCGTCCGTCAGCACCGCCGCCTCCAGGGGGATGGCGGTTTTGGCCTGCAGGTCGGCCGCCAGCCCCTGCACCGTCGCCTCGGCGATATCGAGGAGATGAAGCTTCTGCACACGGGTGCGCTGGGCCAGGGTGAAGGCGATGGCCCGCGCCGCCCCGCCGGCCCCCAGCATCAGAACCTGCCGCCCTTCCAATTGCACTCCCGCCTCGACCAGCGCCTTCAAAGCTCCTGGCCCATCGGTCCCCAAGCCGACCAGTTTGCCGTCCTGGTGGACGATGGTGTTAATGGAGCCGATGGCCCGATCGACCTCGGCGATCTCGTCGACATACAGCATTGCCGTGATCTTGTGCGGAATGGTGACGCTCATCCCCCGAAAATTGCCCAGTGCCCGCATTCCGGCCAGGGCGGCGGCGACATCCTCCACCTGGAAGGCAAGGTAGACGAAGTCGAGCCCCAGGGCGGCGTAGCCGGCATTGTGGATGGCCGGCGACAGGCTGTGCCCCACCGGGTTGCCGATGACGGCGCACAGCCGGGTGGCGGTGGTAATCTGGCCCATAACTACTCCTGAAAATGGATCGGAAAAAGAGGACCGCCCTACCCCGCCGCGGACTGCCACTCTCCACCCGCGGAGATGATGCCGTGTTCCACCAGCCAGTCGAACAGATGGCGATATTCCGTCTCGCAGGGAAAGAGCTGCCGCGCTTCCCTCCCGGGCAGAGGGAGTGCGGTCCCCTGCGCCCGTTGCTGGTAGATCCTGGCCAGGGTGAGATTGAAACGCTGCAGCCGCTGTCGCCCGAACAGTGGGATAAACGCCGCGCATTGTCCCATCTGGTCGAGAAAAAGTCGGGTCGGCTCGACATTGTCCAGAATGATGGCGGCGTCCTCGCCAACCGGGTCGCGCCGGAACGTACCGCCGATGCTCAGCGCCTCGAAGGCGTCCGACTTCCAGGCAACGCGCTGGGAGGAGAAAAAATGGGGGGTGATGACGAGACCGAGAGGGGGCCAGGTGAGGGCGGCCAGCGCCAGCATCGTCTTGGCCCGTCCAATGCTGATGTCGTTTCCGGTCTGCTGGCTGACAACATGGTGAAAGGTGGTGACCAGTTGGCGAGTGATCATGACAAACCCTTGCAGTTTCAGGGGCAGGTGCCCATCGCAGTGAGTAGATTAAAAGAAAGATTGGGCAAATGTATCCGCTGGGGAGAAAAAGGTCAAGACTAAGCGCGGCGGGAAAGGGACAGCGGAAGGTACGTCGTTGACCATGGGAGAACAATGCCGCCGATGCGAAAAGATGGTCATCAGAGGGTCAGAAATGGTAGCGAAAACCCAGGAGAAGGTTGTGGGTAGTGTACTCGAGGTCGGTTGAACCGTGCTCAATCTCACTGGTGGCGAAAAACCGGTACTGCAGATCGATGTTCCCCTTTTGACTGACGGCAAAATCGATGCCGACGGCCAATTGGTAGGCAAAGACAAGATCGTCCTCGCTGCCATCCCCCTGGAATCGGGTTTCCACCTTGGCTCCGCCAAGGCCGCCGCCGATGAAGGGGGAAACCGTCTGTTCCGGCAGCAGGTGGTAGAAAGCATTGGCCAGCAGGGAAAACGTGCTGAATTCGCCCTCGACCGTGGCCACGCCGACTGAGTTGGTGCGGACGCAGTCCACCGGAGTCTGGCGGAAGGCAGCCTCGATCTCCGTCCGAAGACGGTCGCCAGAGCGGTAGCCAAGGGCGGCCGAAATGCCGGAACCGGGATCAAACTTGACCTTCCCCTTGGCCGGAGAATCTTCAAATCGGGCATCCTTCGCCGAGACGTACCCCGTATTTCCCGAAATATAGAGCCCAGCGGCGGCCGTCGAGATCCCCACCTCAATGGTCAGGACCAGCGCCAGCAAAACCAAACCCGCCCTCATGTCGCCTCCCCGGCTCCGCTCCGATTGAACGTATGGGGTGAAGCCTACAAGTGAGGGGGCGATGCACAAGGGCCATATTTAAATTTTTTAACTGTCAGGAAGGCGTACCAGTAAAAAGAACCCCCACTGTCGAAGTGGGGGTGGTGATGCAATCCGGTGCGACCGAGGGAGTTAAAGGCGTTAGGGGCCGCTGGGGGACGGGTCGCTCATATAGATGACTTCCATCTGCGTCATCTTCCGGCCGCAGTGCAGGTAACTGAGTTTCTCGGCTTCTGCGCGCGGATAGCGGCACCTGCAGACTTCACACATGAACCCAGGTTTTCCCTTGTTGTCGTCGGTCTTACCAATGTTTTCTGCCATAATGCTCTCCTTCGCTTCCCCGTAGGAATAAACTGTTGGCGGAAGAAGCATTTACCCAACCATAACAGCCTCTGCGGAAAGTTCAACGCTCCGCACCCGGCATATTAAAAATAACTTTTATCCTGGCCAAACAGCCTGTATATTCGATTCCGTAGACCAACGAACTGCTGGGAGACAAGACTGTGAAGCCAACCCCCATCAAAACCGCCATCATCTGCAGCGATCCGAATTTACGAAATCATCTGGCAGAACTCGCCCGGCATCGGGGGCATCAGGTCATCGCCCTCCCCTCTGCCGACCTCTGCCCGATTCACCGACGGCTGCAGGATTGCTGCTCGCAGAGCGCCCCCTGCTGTGACATCCTGATTGTCGATTTCGACCGCCTCTGGGATCAGGGGTTCGACTTTCTGCAGGCGCAGATGAGCGCCGGCTGCCGGGCCTCCATCGCCAACAAGGGGTGCATCACCATCAAACCACCGGGACGGGCGGCCGAACTGATCACCGCCCGGGCCCGCGAACTCGGCTGCGCCGTCTTCAGCAAGCCCGACTCGCTGGCTGAACTCCCCGCTTGGCTGGAAGAGTGCGAACAGCGGCTTAACGAGGAGATGGTAGGGTAGAAGTTTGACCATGAGGTGAGGTTTAGGCGGCGGGATGGGGTGTCAAGAACCTTGGCCAATGGCGGTATTTGAAAAGGAGGGGCCAGGAAACCTGGCCCCTCCCAGATCACTGACAAACCCCGCTTTTCCGGAAGCGGGGTTTGCTTTTATGCATGAACTGGTTTTTGTAGGAAGCTGGATCGAACTTATGCCCAAACGACGGCTGGAAAGGGGAAGAGGGCGGCAATCACCCGCTTGAAGGTCAACACAATAGCTCGAAAAGGCTTTTTTGCCCCATTTTCGCTTCGATTCAGAACCAGAGCCATCTTCTTCATGTTCTGACAGGCCGCCGCCAGCAGACACTGCTCCTGCACTCGCAATAGCCCCCGCATTCGCGCATATCGATGTCCGTGCAACTGCTTCGCATCGGCAAAGCTGCGCTCGATCGTCTGCTTGCGCTGACTGTAGAGCTGTCGTCCTTGTTCAGTTAATCGGTGGGCGTCAATGCGCTCCTTGCTGTCCTGCCAGACGTGGCGGGTGACGATCTTCATCTGATTGGCACTGCGGGTACAGCGTAGCAGGAGCGGGCACTGCCGGCACTGCTGCGGGTCCGAGGAGTATTCGCGGTAGCCCTCCCGGTTGGTTGTCCGGCAGCGCAGCAGTTGCCCGGCAGGGCAGCGATAGACGTTCTGTTTGGAATCAAAGGCAAAGTCGCGCTTACGCAGCATTCCTTCCCGGCGTGTGGGACGGTGATAGCCGATGGCACCGTAGATATTTCGATCCTCCAGTCCTTTGCAGATCGGTGCTGTGAAATAGCCGGCATCCAGACCAACCGCATCAACTTCGAAGCCGAAGCGCTCGCGTTGGCGATCGAGGCGCCCCAGGTAGGGAATGCTGTCGTGGACACTGGCGGGGGTAACGAACGTATCAGTAATCAGGTTGTGGCGCCCATCGACCGTGCGGTGATCCAGATAGAAAAACCCCTTCGGCTTTCCCTCCCGAACCATGTAACCGCTGTCCGGATCGGTCGTGCTGATCTTGACTTGCTTTGTCTCCGGTTCGCCGTCTTTCTGCGCCAGCGGTTTTTTCCCCTGGAGCTTTCTATCCTCGCTGATCGCCTCTTCCAACTGGGTCAGGTAGCCACGCGTGGACTGCTCGACGTGCTGTTGGGTGAATTTGTTCTTGTTCGCATTCGCCTTCAGGTGGGTCGAATCGGTGTACAGAACCCGGCCGCCGATCAGCTTGCGGCGCATCGCCTGCAGGACGATCTCGTCGAAGATCTCTTGGTAGACGCGACTCTCGGTGAAACGCCGCCGCCGGTTCTGGCTGAAGGTGGAGGCATCGGGAATTTTATCCGTCAGCCCGAAACCAAGAAACCACCGATAGGCGACATTGACCTGGATTTCTCGCACCAGTTGGCGCTCACTGCGGACGCCGAACAGGTAACCGAGAAAGAGCATTTTGAACAGCACTACTGGATCGACTGCCGGGCGACCGTTGTCGGCGCAATAGAGATCCTTGACCTTGTCGCGAATGAATTCGAAGTCAATGACTCGTTGGATTTTGCGCAGCAGATGATCCTTAGGCACCAGTTCTTCGATGCTCACGAATTCCATGCCGATCTGCTTGTTGTCATGTGAGCGTAACATGCTGGCATTATACAGGAATTAACCCTTTAGAAAAACAAAATCCCCGCCTTGCGGCGGGGACTTTGTCAACAATCTGGGAGGGGCCAGGAAACCTGGCCCCTCCTTTTTTAACATCAACAGCTTACTCGGGAAGAATCGTGCAGCAGAGCACTTCGACCCGACGATTCTCGTAGCGCCCCTCGGGGGTGCTGTTATCGGCCACCGGCTGGCTCTCGCCGTATCCCCGGGCCCTGATCTTGCTCCCATCGATGCCGTGGTTACGAATCAGCTCTTCGCGCACCGCATCGGCGCGGCGCTCGGAAAGTTTCTGGTTGTAGGCGTCGGCACCCTGGCTGTCGGTGTGCCCGGACAGCAGCACGTAAGGGATGTCGCTGTTGGCCTTGATGAAAGCGGCGGCCTTCTCCACCTCCGCCTTGAACTCGGGGCGGATGTCGGACTTGTTGGTCTCAAAGTTGATGCGCAGGGTCAGTTTCAGTTCGCATCCCTGGGCATCGACAGCAACCCCCTTCGGGGTCCCCGGGCATTTGTCTAGATAATCGGCAACGCCGTCGCCGTCGCTGTCGAGAGGACAACCCTTCTGGTCGACCGCTACCCCTTTGGGGGTGTCGGGACACTGGTCGAGATTATCGC
>JACZKF010000150.1 GCA_014860175.1 Desulfuromonadales bacterium
TGATTGCCGGGCGCAAGATGACGCTGCCGCGAGTCTATGGCGATACACCAACGTTCCTCGGTGTGCCAAAGGTTGATCTGCAACGGTTACCCGCCGGCTTGGATGCAGTTATCGTCGGTGTTCCGTGGGAAGGAACCATCACCTGGGGAACATTCACCGGCTGTGAGCTGGCCCCGCGGACGGTCCGTCACTGTGCCGCTCGCTACGGCGGCTTTCTCCCCGAGTACGAGATCGACCTTTTCGATCACCTGCGTCTGGGGGATGCGGGGGATGTCGCCGTTGACCCGAACAGCCCGGCGGAAACCATGGCGGCCGTTTGCCGGTCGATGGAACTTGTTTATGCGACCGGTGGTATCCCAGTCATTCTGGGCGGCGACCATTCCTTCACGCCGGAGGTGATTCGGGCTCTCAGCCGACAGCGCCCGGGGCCCATCGGCGTGATTCACTTCGACGCCCACTTTGACAATGCCAAAATTTTCGGTGAAGATTCGATGCCCCGTTGTGCTCCGCTCCACCGTATTGCGCAGATTCCGGAGGTGCGCACCCAGAGCATTGCCCACGTCGGCATCCGCGGACCTCGCAACTCGCCGGCCCAATTGGCGTATGCGCGAGAAATGGGGGCGAGTGTTTTCACCATCCGTGACATACGCCGGCGGGGGATCGAAGCGGTGATCGAGGATGCAATCGCCGTCGCCCAGAAGGGGACGAAGCAAGTGTATGTCACCATTTGCAGCGACTGTCTCGATGCCGCCTTCAATCCCGGGGGGCCAGCGGACTTCAACGGCCTATTCGCCCACGAACTCTTCGCCGCTCTTTACCGGATCGGTGAGTGCGGCATCGCCGGTCTCGATTTCGTAGAAATCTATCCTGGACAGGACCCCTCGTCGTTCTCTTCCCATCTTGCCGCTTGGGCCGTCATCCACGCCCTCGCCGGTGGCGCCGCGCGGAAGCGGGCAGAGGTGGAGACATCACGAATCTTTTCGCCTGCGGGCCTGGAACAGGGGGTCTGAAATGGAGTTCAATCTGTCGCTGGATCAGCTTCAACTCAAAGAAGCCGTCATTGAATTCGCCCGGCGGGAACTCGTCGACGATCTCTCGGGGAGGGAGAAGAGGAGGGAATTTTTCTGGGAAGGTTGGAAAAAATGCGCTGAATTCGGCCTGCCCGGGATGCCGGTTCCAGAACAGTACGGCGGTCTCGGTCTCGACCCTTTGTCCTGCGTGGTTGCCCTCGAGGCGCTCGGTTATGGCTGCCCCGACCACGGGTTGATCTTCGCCCTCAATTCGCACCTTTGGACCTGTATCAAGCCGTTGCTGACCTTCGGCACCGACGAACAGAAAGAAAAGTATCTTCCGGCCCTGGTCCGGGGAGATAAGATCGGCGGTCATGCGATGACCGAGGCCGACGCCGGCTCCGACGCCTTCAGCATGCGATGCCGTGCCCGGAAAGTGGGAGACCGTTACCTTTTAAATGGCGCGAAGATTTTCATCACCAACGCCCCGATTGCCGATCTTCTGCTGGTGTTTGCGGTGACCGATCCGGAAAAGGGCTTTGGTGGCGTTTCCGCCTTTATCGTCGAAAAAGGATTCCCGGGCTTCTCCATCGGCCAGTCGATCGAATTGATGGGGCTCAGGACCTGCCCGATCGGTGAAGTCGTTCTGGAGGACTGCGAGGTGCCGGTAAGCCATCGACTGGGAAGTGAGGGGGCAGGGGCCGCCATATTCCATGCGGAGATGGAATGGGAACGCGGATGCCTTTTTGCCGCCCATTTAGGAGCCATGCAGCGAACCCTGGAAACGACAGTGGCGCATGCGCGGGAACGCAAACAGTTCGGGCAGGCAATCGGTAAGAATCAGGCGGTATCGCACAAGATTGCCGATATGGCGATGCGGGTCGAATTGGGGCGGCTCATCCTCTACAAGGTGGCTTGGATGAAGGGGTGCGGTAAGCGGGCGCCGCTGGAGTCCGCCTTCTCCAAACTCTTCATTAGCGAGAGCTACCTGCAAAACAGTCTTGATGCCCTGCAGATTCACGGTGGCTACGGGTATTCGGTGGACTATGGCCTGGAACGGCATGTTCGCGATTCTCTCGGTGGCCGGATCTACTCCGGCACCTCGGAAATCCAGCGCAATATTATCGCCAGCTTCCTGGACTTGTAACCGCCCGAGGGAGAATTCGTGCACTCCTATTTGCTGCAGCATCTGCTGTGTGAAACCGCCAGGAAACAACCCAGGCAGCCGGCCGTGATCCACGGTGAAACCGTCTTTACGTATGCCGAACTGGAAGACCTGAGCAGCCGGTTGGCGGCAGCACTGGCCCAACTGGGGGTGAAATCCGGGGACAGGGTCGGTATTTTGTTGCCGAAATCGCCGGAGGCGGTCATCGCCATCTACGGCATTCTCAAGACCGGCGGCATATACGTACCCCTTGATCCCTTGGCACCAGCCAGGCGCCTTGCCGGCATTGTCGACCGTTGCCAAATCAACGCACTGGTGGCCTCCACCAGTCTGGTCGGCAGTGTCGTGTCGGAGTCGACGGCTGCCTGGCCGGATAGCCTCATTCTGGTCGGAGGTGGTGAGATCGAAGGAAAACGCTGCCTGGACTGGGGGAAGGCTCTGGCCACCTCCCCTGAACCGGTGCCGCCCGTCAAGTCCACGGATTGCCACCCGGCCTATATTCTTCATACTTCAGGCTCCACCGGGGTGCCAAAGGGCGTGGTCATTTCGCATCACAACGCCCTGGCGTTCGTCCGGATGGCAACCAGCTTCTTCGGCATCACCAAGGAGGATCGGATAGCCAGCCACGCCCCCTTTCATTTTGATCTTTCTGTCTTCGATCTTTTCACGGCGGCCGAGGCGGGTGCCGCCGTGGTCCTGGTTCCCGACAATCTGGGGGTTTTTCCGAGCCGACTGGCAGCCTTCATCGACCTGGCGCGGATTACGGTTTGGAACTCTGTCGCTTCGGTGATTGCCCTCCTTTCCGAACACGGCCGCCTGGAACAGTTCGACTTGGAGGCAATGCGGGTGGTTATTTTCTCCGGCGATGTTCTTTCCGCCAAACACCTGCGGCGGGCTATGGAAGCGATGCCCCGGGCGGTCTTTTACAATGTGTACGGGCAGACCGAGGCAAATTCTTCCACATTCTATCGGGTGGAGGCCCCACCTGCGGATGACCGTTGGCGGATTCCCATCGGACGGCCGTTTCCCAATTTCGAGGTGTTCGCCCTCGATGAAGAGCGGGTGCCGATTAGCCAACCCGGAAATACCGGGGAACTGTATGTCGGGGGGGCTACCGTTGCACTTGGATATTGGCAGGATCCGGAGCGGACCGCTGCCTCCTTCGTAGAAAATCCGCTGGATCTCTGGCCGGGACGTTTTTATCGAACCGGTGACCTGGTGACACTGGACGACAATGGCGATTATCTCTTTCTGGGGCGTCGGGATCGTCAAATAAAGAGTCGGGGGTATCGGGTTCAGATCGACGAGATCGATCTGGCGCTGACCAGCCATCCTGGTGTCCGCGAGGGTGTGGCAGTCGATTTTCCGGACGACGTCCTTGGCACCCGTATTCTCGGCTTCGTTCAATGTTCAGGGCCGGTCGCCGAGGTTGATCTACTTGATTTCTGCAGTGAATGCCTTCCTCCCTATATGATCCCGGAGCGAATACACATGGTAGACGAATTCCCACGAACATCGACCGGCAAAATAGACCGACGCCAGTTGCGTACGGGCTTGACTTCCGGGACAGAATTTCGACCTGAGGCAGGGGAGTGAGATATGTGGTCGTTGTTGCATATGAAATATTTCC
Source organism: Desulfuromonadales bacterium (assembly GCA_014860175.1). GTDB lineage: Bacteria > Desulfobacterota > Desulfuromonadia > Desulfuromonadales > JACZKF01 > JACZKF01. The sequence goes on from JACZKF010000150.1 coordinate 3,806, forward strand.
AGTTTCTCGAACATTCGCATCAGGAGAGTTTTCTTTCCGCCTGCCGTCTTGCGCTCTACAAACACGAGGAGCTTGTACCGACGGTAAAGGATCTGAATGAGCTCAAGCCGATTCCGGTCCCTGAGGCTGGTGATCTTCCGCTGCTCGATCTCGGGTCGGAAAACTTCGAAACTCAGTCCCTAAAGTTTCCCCTTCGCAGCCGGCGGATCAGAGCCGGAAGTTTTTTTCTCCGGGGTTACCGGATGATTGCCATGGTCCGGGACGGAGAAGTCGTCGCCGATGTCTGGTATGCGACTTGTTTAAATGCAACCACTCCGACCATCCACCCGCATGTTGAATGGTTTAAAATTAAACTCAATGAGGATGAGGCATATTTTTTTGATATGCACGTATATGCCGATCACCGTGGGGGCGGCATGAACACCTATTTTCATCACAAGGTCCTGGCAGAGATGCGAGATCGTGGCTACCGCAAAGCTTACGGGTGCTTCGTCGCCGATAATACCCCGGCCCTGTGGATGCATCGCCTGATAGGCTATCGTGAATTGCCTCGATGCACCGTTAGGAGAATCCTATTGTATGAATCGGCTCGGGCAAAGAACTGAAAATGGCCAAACTCACCGTTACTCAGCCAGGGAAAAGGGTTGTTGACTTGCTCATCGGCGTTCCAGTTCTGGTGGCACTGCTGCCGGTTCTGGGGCTCATTGCCCTGCTTGTTCGATTTTGGATCGGCGCCCCGGTAATTTTCAGGCAAGTGCGACCGGGATTGAACACCCGGGCTTTTACGCTATATAAATTCCGCACGATGACTGACACCCGTGACCCAGCTGGTGAGTTGTTGCCTGATGGGGAAAGGCTGACGTCTCTGGGCAGGTTTTTGCGGGTGACGAGCCTGGACGAACTGCCCGAGTTCTTCAATGTCGTGCGAGGGGATCTCAGCCTCGTCGGCCCACGCCCCCTGTTGACCCGCTATCTCCCCTATTACACTGAACGCGAACGGCTTCGGCACGCGGTCCGGCCAGGGCTGACCGGTTGGGCCCAGATCCATGGCCGCAATCACGTCCCCTGGGACGAGCGTCTGGCTCTCGACCTCTGGTACGTCGAAAACTGGTCTCTCGGTCTCGATCTACGAATTCTCCTGGGTACGGTCTGGAAGGTTCTGCGGCGAGAGGGGGTGGCGGTCGATACCGACACGGCGGAGACCGATCTCGATGCCGAGCGCCAGGGGAAGGGATTCACCGGGCCGATGCTGGTGTGCGAGGGGGTCAAGGCCAGTGACACGTCGGAGGCGGTCGTCGGTCAGAAACAAGGGGAGGGTGCCCGCCTCAATCCCGGCGACCGATGAGGGGTCTCCTCGGCAATGTTTTCTGGAGCGCACCCTGGGCGGTCGCCATCGGCAGTTGCGGAGGGTTGGTTTTGCGTTGGCTAACCGGCGACCATTACCTGCCGGGTCGCCTCACCGGTTACTTCATGCCGTGGTTGCTGGTGCTGCTGCTGCCGGCTCTGCTAGGCGCTCTTTTGAGCCAGCGGCGGTGGCTCGCCCTGACGGTGGCGGTGCCACTCCTGCTGATCATAGTGGCCTATGCGCCGCTCTTCTGGCCGCTTCCTCGCCCGGTAGAGGCCGGGGCTGCCACTTTGAAAGTGATGACCTACAACGTTTGGTCGGAGAACCGCCAAGTGGCGGCGATGGCCCGCCTCATTCGCCAGGAACAGCCCGACATCATTCTGTTGCAGGAAATCCGCTCTCGACAGTTTACTGAGTTGCGTCACGTTCTGACGGAGACGGACCCGGATGTTGCCTATTTTGCTTACGATCCGCAGCTGCTGCAGGCAGTGATCAGCCGCCATCCGGTCGAGCAGCTGGAGAGCCTGCGCCGTCGCGGCCAAGCTCAGAAGGTGGAAATTACAACACACGTCGGCAAAGTTACGGTTCTCAATGTCCACCCCTTGCGGCAAGGGGGGTGGAAACGGCGCTATCGCCAGATTGCCGCCCTGCTCGAAGAAGAGATTCTGCCGGAGACTGGGGCGGTGATCCTCGCCGGCGATTTCAATGTCAACGACCACTCACAGCTGTACCGGCGGGTTACCCGGCACCTGTCCGATGCCCATCGGCAAGCTGGCTTCGGCTTCGGTTTTACTTTCCCCTCCAGCGAGGTGAACCGCTTCGGCCGCCTCCCGCTGCCACCGCTGATCCGCATCGATCATATCTTCTACAATGAGTTTTTCACCGCCCGCGCTACCCGTACCTTGGCGCAATCCGGTGGCTCTGACCACTATCCGGTGGTTACGGAACTCATCCCTCGCCAGCTACTACCTGAACAGCCCTAATCTCCCCACATTGTTCAAACCAAAGTTTCCTTTCCATGCCAAACCTTTCCTTTTAAAATCGGCACCTTCCGCCAATTGCAAACACCAAATTATCTGGGAACATAGGGTGAGCCTTTATTAATAATAATACTTAATTTTGAGGTTGTCTTATGCCTTCACTGCTCTCGAAAGTCGCAGCACCCTCTCCGGCCGTCTCTCCAGCGCTCGAATTCCCGTCGTGGCCCTGTTTTGGGGAGGAGGAGATCGGGGCCGCTGTCCAGGTGTTGAAGTCGGGCCTGGTGAATTACTGGACCGGAGCGGAAGGGCGGCTCTTCGAACAGGAATATGCCAAGGCGGCGGGCACCGGTTACGCCGTGGCGGTCGCCAACGGCACCGTCGCTCTGGAACTCGCCCTCTATGCTGCCGGCATCGGACCGGGGGATGAGGTGATCACGACTAGCCGCACTTTTATCGCCTCCGCCAGCGCCGTTGTGATGCGTGGGGCGATCCCGGTGCTTGCCGATGTCGACCCGGACAGCCAGAATCTCACCGCCGAAACCATCCGCCGGCAGTTGACTTCACGGACTCGGGCCATCATCGCCGTACATTTGGCAGGCTGGCCCTGCGACATGGACGCGATCCTCGATCTGGCTCGGGCCCACGGACTGAAAGTCATCGAAGATTGTGCTCAGGCCCATGGAGCCACTTACAAGGGGCGTCCGGTCGGCTCCCTGGGGGATGTCGCTGCCTTCTCCTTCTGCCAGGACAAAATAATCACTACCGGCGGGGAAGGGGGGATGCTGACCACCAACGATGCCGGGATATGGGAGCGTGCCTGGGCCTACAAAGACCACGGTAAGAACTACCGGGCGGTCTATCACCAGCAGCATGCCACCGGCTTCCGCTGGCTGCACGATTCCTTCGGCACCAACTGGCGGATGACCGAGATGCAGGCGGCCATCGGCCGGGTCGCCCTGCGCAAGCTGCCTGACTGGGTTGCCGCCCGCCGCCGCCATGCCGCCGTGCTCGACCAGGGCTTAGGGGAGGTGGCGGCTCTGCGTATCCCCAAGCCACCAGACGAAATTGGTCACGCTTACTACAAGTACTACGCCTTTCTTCGCCCCGAAAAGTTTCGCCAGGGGTGGAATCGGGAGCGGATTCTTGCCGCCATCAATGGCGCCGGCATCCCCTGTTTCAGTGGCAGTTGCAGTGAGATCTACCTGGAAAAGGCCTTCTCCCAACAGTTTCTTGGACCGCCAGCGCGGTTGCCGGTCGCCCGGGAGCTGGGAGAGACCAGCCTGATGTTCCTGGTGCATCCGACCCTGACTTGCGACGTTTTGGAACAAGCCTGCGCAACGGTGAGGTGCATCTTGCAAACTGCAGGCGGTGACGCATGACGATGCACCGACTGCTCAAGGGTTTACTCATGGATGGTGTGCTCGGCACCTTCGGTCGCAAGCTGCTGATTCTGGCGGCTCAGGTTCTGATTATTGTCGGAGCTTTTGCTGGCTCGTTTCTGCTGCGCTTCGATCTCACCATCCCGGAGCCGTTTCTGCCGGCATTTTTTTGGCTGATTCTCCCCTTGGTTCTGATCAAGCTGATTGTTTTCTGGGGACTTGGGCTGTTTTCCGGCTGGTGGCGCTATATTTCCATTCCCGACCTGATGGTCGTCCTGCGGGCCAACGCTTTCGGTTCCCTGGCCTTTGCCCCGGTCGCTTTGGCTACTCACCAGATTGCTTCATTTCCCCGCTCGGTTCTGATCCTTGACGCCATTCTCTGCTTTTTGCTGATGGGGGGGATGCGCGTCGGGGTGCGGGTGCTCAGGGAAGAGTTGGAGCAGCGGCGCAAGGGGAGCCGAAACCTGCAGGAGGTGCTGATCGTTGGCGCCGGCGCCGTCGGGCAGACCTTCGTGCGGGAAATTCGGCAAAATCCGCATCTCAACATGTCGGTCCTCGGTTTTGTCGACGGGGATCCGCAGCGGCAGAGTCTGAAGTTTCTCGGGGTGCCGGTTCTCGGTACTCCGAGTATGCTGGCAGCCATCTTGCGGCAACATCGGCTCGATCAGGTGATTGTCGCTCAAACTGCCGTCGACCCCCCCACCTTGAAGAACATCGTGGAGACCTGCCAGCGGGCCGGTGTCCGCTCCAAGATCCTGCCAGCCGTTGGTACCATTCTCAACGGCGACGTCTCCATCCGTCAAATTCGCGACGTGCAGCTTGAGGATCTCCTGGGACGACCACCGGTCCAGTTGGACATCCAGGGGATCCGCGACTATCTCCACGGGCGACGGATTCTGGTGACCGGTGCCGGCGGGAGTATCGGCAGCGAGATCTGTCGGCAGGTGGCGGCCTTCGCCCCCGACCGCCTGATTCTCCTCGATCATGCCGAAACCCCTCTGTTCCATATCGAGCAGGAGCTCCGCCATCACTTCCCGACGCTCCCTCTCGCCCCCTGTCTGGCTGATGTCCGGGACCGTAGCGGTATCCAGGCGCTGTTCGCCCTCTACCGGCCGGAGGTGGTCTTCCATGCCGCCGCGTACAAGCATGTGCCGATGTCGGAATGCAACCCGGTGGAGGCGGTGCGCAATAACGTTTTCGGCACCCGCAACGTCGCCGATTGCGCCAATCGGCACGGGGTGCTGAAGTTTGTGATGGTGTCTACCGACAAGGCGGTCAACCCGACCAACGCCATGGGGGCCAGCAAGCGAGCGGCGGAGATCTACGTTCAGTCGCTGGCCGCGCGCAGCTCCACCCCTCTGGTCACGGTGCGCTTCGGCAATGTCCTCGGCAGCAACGGCAGCGTCGTGCCGACCTTCCGGCAGCAGATTGAACGGGGGGGGCCGGTGACCGTCACCCATCCGGAAGTCACCCGTTATTTCATGACCATCCCCGAGGCGGTGCAACTGGTGCTGCAGGCCGGCAGCATGGGGCAGGGGGGAGAAATCTTCCTTCTCGACATGGGTGAACCGGTCAAAATCGTCAAGCTGGCGGAAGAGATGATCCGCCTGTCGGGGCTGCGGTTAAAGGAGGATATCGAGATCGTTTTCACCGGTCTTCGCCCCGGTGAGAAACTGTATGAGGAGCTTCTCCTGGCTGGCGAGGGAATTTTGCCGACCCCCCATTGCAAGATCAAAGTCGCCAGGTCGACCCCTTGCGAGCCAGCTCTGCTCGAGCGGCAGCTGGAGCGGCTTTTTCAGCTCCTCCGGCAGCGTGACGCCATCCGCATTTTCCAGACACTGCAGGAAATCGTTCCCGAGTATGTGACCACCGGGGGGAAAGCCGGGGGCGATGCTATCGCGGCGCCGGCCATCGCCAAGGTCCTCCATCTGAAGGTCGTGCCTCGCTGACCCCCTCCCCGGCAACCCATTGACAATGCTGCGCCCTCTGTTAATAAAAGATGAATGCTGCTTAACAAAATGGAGGCGAAGGATGGTGAATTTCTGCCGATTTTTGGCAATAATCTTTGTTCTGGTGGGCGGCTTGGAGGGTGCGAGGGGGGAAGAGCCGCCGGTGCCCGATGCGCAAAGGACCCAGTTGGCGGAAGTCGCCCCCATGCCCGAGTTCCTGACCGAAGCAAGAATAGGAGAGGAGCTGTTCGGCAGCAAAGTTGGTTATGTGCATCCGTTTGTTTCCTTGGCCCAATACTACACGGATAATCTCTTCAATCGACACGATGACAAGGACGAAGATTTCATCACCGTTTTTACTCCTGGCGTATGGGTAGCTTTCCCGGCGATGAGCCAGCAGCCTTTGCAGGTATCCACTCTCAGTTCGACGCCGGGGGGCTTAGACGTCACTCGCTTTCCGATCGAAGTTTACCGGCGCCTCCAAGCCTATGGCTTGTATCGTGCCGACATAACCCGGCACCAGGATTTTTCCGAAGAGGATAACACCTATCAGCGAGCAGAGGGGCTGCTCAACTATAATTTTCGAGGTGGGCTATCCCTGGAGTTGCTGCATGTCTATGAACTCGAACAGAACCCTTACGGCACCGGAGACGCTCCCACCGAACTCGATGAATTCACCTCTAACCTCACCCAATTTCTGGCCAACTACCAGATAACCCCAAAGACCCGCATTCGCGGTGATCTCTCCCGCTACACCTTGGAGTACGATGAAGATCGCAATGCCTTCCGGGAGCGGCAAGACATGGTCGCTTCTCTGGCTGGATTTTACCGCATGCTGCCCAAATCCTCTGTGCTACTTCAGTATGAATTTATTGATGTCGATTATGATGAGAATGAAGTTTCTGACAGTCAGGAACACCGGTTACTCGCTGGCCTTTATTGGGATGTGACGGTGAAAACCCGCGGTACCATTCGTTTTGGCTACAGCTGGCGGGAAGTGGAAGCCGCCGACGATCGGGATGAAGCCATCGGTGAGGTTCGCCTCGACCACCGTTTCACCCCGAAAACGTCGGCCTACGTCCTGTTCAGCCGGCGAATCGAGGAGACGGATATACGAGACACGCAGGACATGCTCTCCCACCGGCTGCAGGTCGGTTACCGTCAGGCACTTACTCGCCGGCTGACTGGTACGATTGATGCCTACTACTATCAAAATGACTACCGCGGCACCCGTGCCTTCGATGGTGTCCTGCGGGAGCGGGAAGACGAACTCCTGGGGGCCAAAGTGGCCTTAGGCTATCGCTTCCGCTCCTGGCTCGCCTCGGCTCTCAGCTACACCTATGTCGAGCGGGACTCAAACGTTCCAACCTATAACTACACCAACAATACCGTATTTCTTTCTCTAACCGCCGCTCTCTAGAGAAATTGATGTGAGGAGATCCATGAAGCGCATGCTCATCATCCTAGTCCTGTTGTTCCTACCGAGCTTGTCCGCCCAGGCAGCGGATAACCATTATCGTATCGGCGAAGGAGATATCCTGCGCATTACAGTTTACGACAATGCCGATCTGACCACCCAGACCCGGGTCAGCAGCAGTGGCAGTATCGATTTCCCGCTCATCGGCAAAATCCAGATCAGCGGTCAGACGGTGGCTGATGTGACTGAAGCTATACGCGCAGGACTGGCAGACGGCTATCTGGTCGATCCGCAGGTTTCGATTTTTGTCGAAGAGTTCCGTAGCCAGAAAGTCGTCATCATGGGGCAGGTCAAAAACCCCGGACTCTATGAGTTGAGCGGGCCGACAACGCTGGTGCAGTTGATCTCCAAGGCCGGGGGGGTCACTCCCGATGCCGACGAGACGGTCAGCATCCGCCGTTCCGGAAACGACAGCCAATCCGAGCAGGTGATCTCTATCAACCTGAAGAAAATTCTCGATGAGGGGAATTCGTCTCTCGATGTGGCGGTCATCGACGGGGACAGTATCTTCGTCAATCAGGCAGGGGTCTTCTACATCACCGGTGAAGTGCGCAAACCAGATGCTTACCGGCTGGAAAGAGGGGTTTCTGTCATTACCGCGATCACCAAAGCGGGTGGTTTCACCAATCTTGCTGCAAAAGGAAAGGTAAGGATTATTCGGAAAATCAACGGCAGCGAAACAATACTGAAAAAAGTATCAATGAATGAACCTGTACAGGCAGATGACATAATAGTTGTCCCAGAGAGCTTTTTCTGATTCGCAATCCTGGACCCATATTCTCGAAGGATTAACAAATGTCTCACCAAATACACCTGCGTGACCTACTGAAGATTATCCGCAAAAATCGGTTTATAATCTTGGCGACTATCTTTGTGTTTATTTCCGGCGCTCTTGCCATCAATAAGATGACTACTCCCCAATATGAAGCTAAAACGAAGATGGTCATTGAAAGAAGTGAGCCAAGTAATCTGACAGATCGGAGCCAGAACCAGTATCGGGAACCGGAATTTTTTGAAACTCAGTACCAGATCCTGCGCAGTCGGGCTGTCGCCCGTCGGGTGGTCGATAATCTGGCGGAAGCCGATGCAAATTTGTTGCAAGAGTTGTTGGCCGAGAATAATGACCCATCACTGATCGGTTCAGTGGTGACTCGCCTGCGGGCGGTGATCAACTCCGGTCAACCGCCTTCCGAACCGGAAGCGAACACCGCGGCAGAGCCGACCGACCCCAGGGATCAACTGGCAGGTGCCATCAGCCAGAGGATCAAAGTCAGACCCGTGGAGGGGAGTCGGATGGTGGAGATCAGCTTTCTTTCCACCGACCCGCGCTTCTCCTCCCTGGTAGCCAACTCGGTGGTTGAATCGTATATGGCGGAGCTCAACCTGATGAAAGCCGAGACCACTTCCAGTTCCCTGGGGTGGATGAACCGGAAGGCTGATGCCGAAGCGGAAAAGCTCAAGGCGGCCGAAAAATCTCTTCAGGACTATATGGGAGAAAACAGTGTCCTTACAATGGAAAACCGCATTGCCATTATTCCTGAAAAGCTCTCGCGCATCAGTACGGAACTGGTGACGGCTCAGTCCCGACGCAAAGAGTTGGAGACCCTGAACGAGAAAGTCAGTCGAGTGGCGGTAGACCCGCAACAAGCAGAATCCATCGCCGCGATTCTCTCCGATGGGGCCCTTCAGAGTTTACGTGGTCAGATTGTCGAAGCGGAAAAGGCCGTCCTTGAGCTCTCGGGCAAATATGGATCTAAGCATCCGGCCATGCAAAAAGCACAGGCCGACCTGGATAGCCTTAAAAGGCGCAAAGATCAGGAAATCGGCAGGATCGCCAGGTCGATCCGCAACGAATACGAACTCGCTTTGGCCAACGAGAGAAACCTTCGTGCCCAGATGGAGGAGATCAAGGTCGAGGCGCTGCAGATGAATGAAAAATACATGCGCTACCAGACCCTCCAGGCAGAAGTCGATACTAACCGAAAGATTTTTGACGCCCTGCTGACCCGGATGAAGGAGGAAGGAATCACCAGCGAAAGCCAGTCGGTTCGGATGTGGGTCGTCGAGGCGGCGGGGATCCCCCGCAATCCGACTCTCCCCAACAGGAGACTCAACTTCAATCTCGGGGCCCTGCTCGGGCTGTGCGGGGGGCTTGGCCTCGCTTTTTTCCGAGAGTATCTCGACAACACCATCCGCAACCCGGACCAGGCGGAAGTCACCTTCCAGACTCCCGTTTTGGGGACCATCTCGTTGAGCCGAAGGTCCCGCATCGAAAAGATCGTGCTCGAGGAGCCGCTTTCGGCCTTGGCTGAGGGTTACAAATCGCTACGCACGACTTTGCTGGTCGGCGGCAGTCTGCCGCAAAAATATCTGATCACCAGTTCGATACCGGGAGAGGGGAAGACTGTGACCTCGGTCAACCTGGCCCTGGCCTTTGCTCAAGCCGGCTTGCGGGTCGTCCTGATCGACGCCGACCTGCGCAAACCTCGCATCCACGACATTTTTCGGCTCCGCAACAGCAACGGCCTGAGTCAGCTGTTGAAGGCTCCCCATTCGGCCCAAGCCTTGGTCGACGCCCTGCAACCCGGCCCGCTGGAGAACCTGCGGGTACTGACCGCAGGGCCGATTCCGCCCAACCCTTCCGAACTCCTTATGTCGGCGCTGATGGAACAGCTACTGGGGCGGGTGGCGGGAACATGTGACATTCTCATCTGTGATTCGCCGCCGATTCTGGCGGTGGAGGATTCGCGCATTCTGGGGCGCCACTTCAATGGCACCCTCGTGGTCGCCAGGGCCCACCAGACCGACTATGAGATCGCCGGCAGGGCGCTCAAGCTGCTGCTCCGGGCCAAGGCGCCGGTGCTCGGTTTCGTGGTCAACGGCCTGGATCAGAGAAAATCCGAATACTATTATCACAGCCAGTATTACACCACCTACCGGGAGGAGCCGTTGAAGCTTGATGGGTGAACCTCGGGTCGGCCCAACAAATAACCTTGACTCGTCGGAAAAGATCTGTTAGTTATTTGCTCCGCTTTGGGGTGTCGCCAAGCGGTAAGGCACTGGACTCTGACTCCAGCATCCTAGGTTCGAATCCTAGCACCCCAGCCAATTTACGACGGCTGTTCCGTGAATTCATAAAGGTCCCTTCGTCTAGCGGTCTAGGACACCGGCCTTTCACGTCGGTAACACGGGTTCGATTCCCGTAGGGATCACCAAAATCAGAAGGGTCTTCCGCAAGGAAGGGAGAAGGGCGGGGCCGAGGCTTCGCCCTTGCTTTTTCCTGCCAGTTAACCATCCATTTCTGTTATAGTCAGCAGCATTTAATTGTCTACCGCCGTTGGGGTTGTCCGATCCCGTTCCGGAGGTTCCCTTGTTATCCTGGCGACCCAACCTGATCACCAAACTCTCCCTTGGCTCCAGTCTCGTCCTTGTCCTTGCGATGCTGATCTTCTCGTTTTCCAACCTGGGCACCTTGAGACAGGTGATCATGGAGAAGAGCATCGACGAAGTCGATAACCTGAGCGAAACCCTGATCCGCAGCACCCATTACCAGATGCTGGAAGACGACCGCAAGCGGGTCTATCAGATGATCCAGGAAGTGGGATCGCAAAGAGGGATTGAACTCATCCGCTTGATCAACAAAGACGGCACCATCATCTTTTCAACCCGGGAAGAAGAAATCAGCAAGCGCCTCAACAAAGAGGGGGACCGTGCTTGCAACATGTGCCACACCTATGTGACTACCCATACTCATGCGTCTTCCATGAACCGCAGCCGCATTTTTCTCAACAGCGCGGGGGAAGAGGTCCTCGGGGTGGTGAAGGCTATTTACAATCAGGAGAGCTGCTACACCTCCAGTTGTCACTTCCACAGCGCCGACACCAGTCTGCTGGGGGTTCTCGATGTAATCGTCTCCCTTGACGACATGCGGCAGGCGGTGGTCAGCTACCGCAACGACCTGTTGGCCGAAGCGATCATTCTCCTGTTCTCCCTCTGTCTCGGCCTCACCCTCCTCACCCGGGCCATGGTGCATCGGCCGGTAAAGATCCTTCTTAATCACACCCGTGACCTGGCCAGTGGCCAATGGCCGCAGATCCCCAGCTACACCAGGGATGAAATCGGTGAGCTCTCTTCTGCCTTCAATGAGATGAGCCAAAAACTCCGGATCGCCCGGGTAGAGCTGGAGCAGTGGGCCGGTACCCTGGAGATCAAAGTAGAGGAGCGCACCCGCCAGATCAAGGAGATGCAGTCCGAGCTGGTCCGTACCGAGAAGCTGGCCTCCCTCGGCGAACTGGTGGCGGGCATTGCCCATGAGATCAATAACCCCTTGGCCGGGATTTTGATGTTCTCCTCCATCATGGCGAAGGATCCGCGGCTTGACCCGGGGTTGCAGGACGACCTCAACACCGTCATCAGCGAAACCCAGCGCTGCAGCCGGATTGTCCGCGAGTTGCTGAATTTTTCCCGGGAATCGGTACCTAAGAAATCTCTCGATTCCGTTAACCGGATCCTCGGTGTCACCCTCGGGCTGGTGGAGAACCAGGCCTACTTCCACAATATCCGGATCAGTCGCATCTATGATCCGGACCTGCCCGATATCCCGATGGATGCGGCTCAACTGCAGCAGGTTTTCATCAATATCCTGATCAATGCCAGCCAGGCCATGCCGCACGGTGGGGAGTTGAGCCTGCAGACCGGCCGCGAGCCTGCAGGCGACTACGTGTTCGTCCGCATTCGCGACACCGGTTGCGGCATTTCCCGGGAAAATCTGGAGAAGATCTTCGATCCGTTCTTCACCACCAAGGGGCACCAGGGAACCGGCCTCGGTTTGTCCGTCTCTTACGGGATCATCGAGAGCCATGGTGGACAGATCGAAGTGGAAAGCCAGCTGGGAGCGGGGACACAGTTCACCATCCATCTGCCGGTCCACCCGCCGGAGGACCTGGTGGTCGAGGGGGAGGCCACGGCAGCCGAGGCGCTGAGGCTTCCACCGCCGGGGGCCAACTCCGGCCCACCGGAATAACGGCTGGCTGGAAAGCGCCATGTCCTCCCGTGCCCTGATCTATTCCCACCGGTTCACTCACTACTCGTATGGTGAGGATCACCCCTTTAAGGTTTTGCGCTACCGCCTGGCCTATGAACTGATCCGGGAGTTGGGGCTGCTCGAGGGGGTCACGGCGGTGGAATCGCCGCTGCTGCCCGAGGAAGAGCTGCTCTGTTTTCATCACCGTGACTACCTCGCCTGCCTGCGGGAGTTCAGCCGCGAAGGGGAGGGGAGGGCCAACTTCCTGTTCGGCTTGGGGGATACGGAGAATCCGGTGTTCCCCGGAGTTTACGATCTGGCGCGGCTGGTCTGCGGAGGGACTGTCGAGGCGGCGCGTCTGGTCAGTGAAGAAGGGTATCGCCTGGCCTTCAATATGGCTGGCGGCTGGCACCATGCTCATGCCGCCCGTGCCTCTGGCTTCAGTTACCTCAACGACGCGGTGATCGCCATCAAGGGGTTGGTGCGAAGAGGACTGAGGGTGGCCTACGTCGATCTCGACGCCCATCACGGCGACGGGGTGCAGGAAGCGTTCTACGACACCGACCAGGTGTTGACCATCTCCCTCCATGAGTCGGGGAGAGACTTTTTCCCCTACTCCGGCTTCTCGGGGGAACTGGGACAAGGTCAAGGCTACGGTTATTCGGTCAATGTCCCGTTCGCCCCGCATGCCGACGATCTGATCTTCGAGCAGGCCTTTCGCCGCATCGTGCTCCCCCTGCTCGATGCCTACCGTCCGGATATCCTGGTCACCCAGATGGGGGTCGATGCCTTGCGCACCGATCCCTTGACGCGCCTGGAGTTGACTACCGGCGCCTTTGAGTTCGCTGCCCGCGCCTTTCTCGCCACCGGCTTGCCCTGGGTCATTCTCGGTGGCGGTGGCTACGATAAAATCAATGTGGCCCGCGGCTGGGCGCTGGTCTGGGCGACGGTGTGTCAGGCCAGCGTTCCCGACCGGCTTCCTCCCGGCTTTTTGGCCACTATCCGACCGCTCGGTTTTACTGCCGAATGCCTGCGGGATCATCCCCGCCTGGCCCGGCCGGACGATTTTTCCCGCGCCCAGGCAGCCCTCGAGCGGACCCTGGAAACTCTCGAACGCCGGCTTTTCCCGCTGCACGGCGGCACGATTGGAGGTCGGAGATGAACCGTCAGCTCATCTCTCCTC
>JACZKF010000151.1 GCA_014860175.1 Desulfuromonadales bacterium
CACCGCATCCTCCCCTCCCCCGGATGTCAATCGAAAGTTTACCTCGAGTCCTATCCCAGGTTTGGAATAATAGCGAAACCCAGCTTGACAAGCCGATGGGGATGTCCATAATTGGTCGAAAATTAGCCATCATTCACATTAAGCGGAGTCCTCTCATGTGCGGCATCGCCGGCATTGTCAACCTGGAATGTCCGACCGCCATCGAGGAAAATCTGCTCCGGAAGATGGCCGCGCGGCTACGCCACCGTGGCCCGGACGAGGCCGGCATCTACCTCGATCCACAGGTCGGCCTGGTCCATACCCGGTTGAGCATCATCGGCCTGGACGGCGGAACGCAACCACTCGCCAATGAGGATGAAACGCTCTGGATCGTCTACAACGGGGAAGCTTTCAATTATCCGGAGCTCAGAGAGGAACTGCAGCGCCAGGGGCACCGTTTTGCAACCGCCACAGATACCGAAGTGATTCTGCACCTGTACGAACAATACGGCGCCGCCTGCCTGGAGCGCATCAACGGTCAGTTCGCCCTGGCCATCTGGGATGCGCGCCGCCAGGAGCTGTTCTTGGCCCGGGACCGGATGGGTATCCGCCCCCTGTACTACACCCGAGCCGGCGGGCAGCTGGTTTTTGCCTCGGAAATCAAGGCGCTGCTCCTGCATCCCGAGGTGAGCCGGGAGCTCGACCTGCAGGCCCTGTCCCAGGTCTTTACTTTTTGGACCCGGCTCTCCCCGCGGACTCTTTTTCGCCAGATCCGGGAGCTGCCGCCGGGGCATTTTCTGACTCTCGGCGGCGGTCGACTGGTCGAGCAGCGCTGGTGGAACCTTCCCTGGCATCCCCCCGCCGGGGAGTGGCCGGGGAGCCAGGCCGAGGCGCGGGAGGAGCTCGCGGCGCTGCTGGCCGATGCGGTGCGCTTGAGGCTGCGCGCCGATGTTCCGGTCGGCTCCTACCTGAGCGGCGGTTTCGACTCCTCCCTGCTGAGCTCCCTGGCGGCCGATCAGGTTGAAGGTCTGCGTACCTTTTCCCTCGGTTTTGCCGAGGCGGCCTTTGATGAATCGTCCTACCAGCAGGAGATGGTGCGGCATCTCGGCACCTGGCACCACCACCTCACGGTGCAATCGGACGAAATCCGCCGCCGCCTGCCGGAGGTGATCTGGCACTGCGAAACCCCGCTGCTGCGCACCGCCCCGGTGCCGCTCTTCCTGCTGTCGCAGCGGGTACAGGAGAGCGGTCTCAAAGTGGTGCTGACCGGCGAAGGGGCAGACGAGGTGTTCGCCGGCTACAACATTTTCAAGGAGGCCAAGGTGCGGCGGTATTGCTCCGGGCAGCCGGCCTCCCGGCGCCGGCCCCGGCTGCTGGAGCGGCTCTACCCCTACGTCTTCGCCGACCCGGGGCGGCAGCGCTACTTCCTGCAGAAGTACTTCGCGCTGACTCCCGACCAGGCCGCGGATCCCTGTTTTTCCCATCGCCTGCGGTGGGAAAATGGATTACGCCACCACCAGTTTTTCTCCCGGGAAGTGACGGCGGCCCTGGCCGGCTGCGATCCCCTGGCCGAGATGTCCGGGCGTCTGCCGGCCAACTTCCCCGATCGGGACGACCTCGCCCGCGCTCAATGGCTGGAGATGTCGATTTTCCTGGCCGACTACCTGCTCTCTTCCCAGGGGGACCGGGTGGCGATGGCACACTCCCTGGAGTTGCGCCACCCCTTTCTCGACTTTCGGGTGATCGATTTTGCCGCCCGCCTGCCGCCGCGCTGGAAAATGCCGGGGCTCAAGGAAAAATTTTTCCTCAAAAAGAGCTTTGACCACCGGTTGCCGCCCCGGATCTGCCGCCGGCCGAAACAGCCGTACCGGGCGCCGATCCAGGAGATCTTTGCCGCCAGCGGAGAAAAAAACCTGGTCGATTATCTGCTTTCAGAGGAGCAGCTGCGCCACGCCGGGCTGTTCGATCCGCAGCGGGTGAGCGCCCTGCTGACCCGGCTGCGCCACAGTCGGCCGGAACAAGCCAGCGAAGGGCAGAACATGGCGATCACCGGAATCGCTACCGCGCAGCTGCTTCATCACCAGTTCGTGGCGGGTGCCTGGCTGGAGGATCTCCCCCCGGCCAGGGTCGACCGGCTGATCCGGCGCCCGCAACGGTGGCACGGCAGGGAGCCCGGGGATTTTCGCTTTGCGCGATGAAAACGCTGTGCATCGGACGCCGGCTACAGACCGGTCGACCAGAGGAGGGATGATGAGCTTCACCCGTGAGGTACTGCAGCTCGATCCGGCGCGGGAGACCGCACGGATCTGCGGCCGGATCCGGGAATTGCTGGCCGGCCCCTTGCGCCGTCGGGGGCTGGTCATCGGCCTCTCAGGAGGGATCGACAGCAGTGTCACCGCCGCCCTGGCGGCGCGGGCGGTCGGTCCGGCACGGGTACTCGCCCTGGAGATGCCGGAGCGGCATTCGGCTGCCGAAACCCTCGCCCTCAGCACTCTGGTGGCCAATCGCTTCGGCTTGCCCCGACTGCAGGAAGAAATCACCCAACCGCTGGAAGCGATCGGCTTTTATCAGCGCTATAGCGAAGCAGTGCGCCTGGTCTTCCCCGACTACGGCCCCGGCTGGAGCTCCAAGCTCGTCACCGAAAGCGTGCTGGCCAGGACCGGTTTCAGTCGGTTTTCCCTGGTCGCCCGGCGCCCGGATGGGACGCTGGAGCGGCGCCGGCTCCCCCTCAAGCCCTATCTGGAAATTGTCGCCGCCACCAATTTCAAACAGCGCATCCGCAAAATGCTGGAGTATTACCATGCCGACCGGCTCAACTTCGCCGTCGCCGGCACCCCCAATCGCCTGGAATTCGACCAGGGGTTCTTCGTCAAGCTCGGCGACGGGGCGGCCGACCTCAAACCGATCGCCCACTTGTACAAGAGCCAGGTCTACCAGTTGGCCGACTACCTCGGAGTGCCCGGAGAGGTGATTCAGAGGCCACCAACCACCGATACCTATTCGCTCCCCCAAGGGCAGGATGAGTTCTATTTCTCGCTTCCCCTGGCACAGATGGATCTTTGTCTCTACGGCAAAAACCATGGAATCGCCCCGGAGAGGGTCGCTGCCGTCATCGGCCTCACCTCGGAGCAGATCGAACGAGTCTATCGTGACATCGAAGGCAAACGGGTCGCCACCCGCTATCTGCATCTCTCCCCGTTGCTGGTCACCGAGATTCCGGAAATATCCGGCCCGCTGCAGTCATCGATGCCGGTAAGCGCCTTGCATCAGTAACATCCCGCTTCGCACCGGAGAAAGGACCAAGAACATGGCGTATGCCACGAACAAGATTCGGACCTTCATTATCGACAATTTTCTCTTCGGCGACGACACCCGGCTGCAGGAGACCACCTCCTTCCTGGAGGAAGGGATCATCGACTCGACGGGAGTTCTCGAACTGGTCAACTTCCTCGAAGAGGAGTTCGGCCTGATCATTACCGATGAGGAACTGATCCCGGAAAACCTCGACTCCATCGAGCGGGTGGAGGCGTTCCTGGAGCGCAAGCGGCACCATGCCGATCTGGAAAACGAGGGGCCGGCCGTCCTGCGGATCGGCGCCTGAGGGGAGAGTGACAATGAGGCTGGTACATAATTTTCTCGAAACTTCGGCGGCCCGACTGCCGGAGAAAACCGCTTTGATCTGCGGCGAACAACGTCTGAGCTATGCCGACATCGACCGGCAGGCCGACCGCCTGGCCGCCTCCCTGGTCGACTTGGGGCTCCGGCGAAACGACCGGGTGGTGGTCTTTCTGGAGAACAGTCCGGAAGCGGTGATCGCCCTGTTCGGCATCCTCAAGGCGGGGGGGGTCTTCGTCCTGCTCAACCCGGGGATGAAAGCCGCCAAGCTCAACTTCATCGTCAACGACAGCGGCGCCCGCACGCTGATCACCCAGGCCAGCCGCCTGCCGGTGGTCGCAGAGGCGCTGGTCGAGGCCCCCGAGTTGGCCACCGTCATCTGCTGCGGCGATCTGCCCGTCCCTTCCCCGGCCCTGGCAGGGAAGGGGCTGATTCCTTGGCAGCGGATCATCGCTCGGCCGGATGCGCCCCGCCCCCGGTCGGCCGCTATCGATATCGATCTGGCGACCATCATCTATACCTCCGGCTCGACCGGGGAACCGAAGGGGGTCGTCTGCACCCACGACAATGTGGTGGCGGCGGTGGAGAGCATCACCACTTACCTGGGGAACGTAGAGAGCGACATCGTCCTCGACGCTCTCCCCCTCTCCTTCGATTATGGCCTCTACCAGGTATTGATGAGCTTCTCTTTCGGCGGCACCCTGGTGCTGGAGAAATCGTTCGCCTTCCCCTTCAAGGTGTGCGAACGCCTGGAAGCCGAGCGGGTCACCGGCTTTCCGATCGTCCCGACCATGGTCGCTCTGCTGCTGCAGATGGACCTGACCCGCTTCGACCTGAGCCCCTTGCGCTACATCACCAACACCGCCGCCGCCCTGCCGGTCCCCTATATTCAGAGGCTGCAGGCCCTCTTTCCGCGGGTGGCGATTTTTTCCATGTACGGCTTGACCGAGTGCAAGCGCACCCTCTGGCTCCCTCCCCAGGAGCTGACCCGCCGGCCAGGGTCGGTGGGGATTGCGATCCCCAACGAGGAGGCCTGGGTGGTCAACGAGGCCGGACTGGAAGCCGCCCCCGGAGAAATCGGCGAACTGGTGGTACGTGGCCGCAACGTCATGCAGGGGTACTGGAACCGCCCGGAGGAGACCGCCCGCACCTTTCGCCCGGGGCGTTGGCGCAGCGAGACCCTCCTCTATACCGGCGATCTGTTCAAGCGCGATGCCGAAGGGTTTCTCTATTTCGTCGCCCGCAAGGACGACCTGATCAAGACCCGAGGGGAGAGAGTCAGCCCGAAGGAGATCGAGAACGTCCTCTGCGCCATCGAGGGGGTGGCGGAAGCGGCGGTCATCGGGGTTCCAGACCCGATCCTCGGCCAGGCGGTCAAGGCCTTCGTGGTCTCCGCCCCGGGGCATCGGCTGAGTGAAGAGCTGGTGCTGCGCCACTGCTGCCGGCATCTGGAGTCGTTCATGGTGCCGAAGGTGGTGGAGTTGCGCGAGGCGCTGCCGAAATCGCCCAGTGGCAAAATCGACAAGAAAGCCCTCGCCCAGGCCGATCCACAACGGCGCCCGCCAGGACTGGCGGAAACCGTCAGTCCTGACGTCTCGACCGCACTCGGAATCTGAGGCGGGGAGTCTGACCAAACCCTGGAAAAAGGAGGTCTCAGGGCCGCACAGCCGCCCCTGCCTGTATACTGGTTCCATGGACGGAAAAATCAGCTGCCTGGCCATCTTTCTGCTGCTGGCGGCCTGGCTGCTTGCCGGTTGCGCCCCGGGGAGGCAGATCGAGGCGGCGCTGGTGCTCGCTGACCTGGCCGCCGGGGAGGCCCCCAGCCGCCTCAAGGAGCGGACGCCACCGCCGGTGCGCCAGGAAGTGGGCTTTTCGGTGGCCGGGCGCCCCTACCTGGCCGATATCTATCAGTCGCCGGCGGGTACTGTCGCCGCGCTGCTGCTCCTCCCCGGCGCCGCCGAGGAGGGGAAAAACGACCCCCGCCTGGTCGCCTTTGCCGAAACCCTGGCTCGGGCCCGCTTTGCCGTCGTCGTCCCCGACCTCCCCTCTCTACGTCGCCAGCGGGTGGAGGCTGGCAACATCCAGGAGATGGTCGACGCCTTCAGCTGGATGATTTCCCGCCCCGAACTGGCTCCGGCTGGCCGGGGCGGCATGGTCGCGTTCAGCTATGCCGTGGGGCCGGCCATCCTCGCCGCCATGGAGAGCGATATCCGGCAGCGGGTGCAGATGGTTTTCGCCATCGGCGGCTACTTCGACCTGTCCGAAACGCTGGCCTTTATCACCACCGGCTGGTTCCGCCACCGAGGGGGGTGGCGGCAGCTGGAGCCCAACGCCTACGGCACCTGGGTGTTTGTCCTTGGCAACCTGCATCGCATCGAAGATGAACAAGATCGGGCGCTGCTGCGCGCCATGACCGAACGCAAGATGGACGATCCCGCCGCTCCGGTCGACGACCTGGCGGCCCCCCTGGGCCCGGAGGGACTGGCAGTCTACGCCTTGCTGGTCAACCGCGACCCGCGCCGGACCCCCCTGCTGCTGCGGGAGTTGCCCTCTTCGATCCGGGCCGAGATCGCCGCCCTCGATCTGGCCGGCGCCCGGCTGGAACGTCTCAGCGCCCAACTGCTGCTGGTGCACGGCTACGATGACGATATCATCCCCTTCTCCCAGAGCGTCCAACTGGCTCAGGCCGTGCCGCCGGAGCAGGCGGAGATCTACCTGGTTCACGGCCTGATGCATGTCGACCTGCATCCGTCCTGGAGAGACCTCTGGCGGTTGTTGGGAGCCGTCACCGCCTTGCTGCGGCAGCGCGATCTGCTCGCCGACCAGCCGCTGCCGCCGGCTGACTGAGCCGACAGCTCACGGGCTGCTATACTGGGACCGACTTGCAGGGACAGCAGGCGTGCATACCAGAGTGAACACGTGGGCTGCCTCCGCTCGCCGGCCACTACAGCGAACAAGGAGAAGCGCCATGGGTCTCGAACTGCATAGCCCGGTCATCCGCAACCAGACTATCCCCCAGCACTACACCTGCGACGGCGACAACGTCTCCCCCCCTCTCGCCTGGGGCAACGTCCCCGAGGGGACCCGGAGCCTGGCCTTGGTGGCGGACGACCCCGATGCCCCCGGGGGGGTGTTTACCCATTGGGTTCTTTATAACCTGCCACCTGAGATTCGGGAGCTTCCCGAGGACGTGCGGCGGGATGAAATCCTGCCCAGCGGCGCCATGCAGGGGATCAACGACTTCGACCGGATCGGCTACGGCGGCCCCTGTCCCCCTGGCGGTACCCACCGCTACTTCTTCACCCTCTACGCCCTCGACCGCCGCCTCGAACTCGAACCGGGGGCGACCAAGGAACAGCTCCGTCAGGCGATGCGCGGACACATCGTGGCGGAGGCCCAAATCGTCGGCAAGTACAGCCGGCATTGACCGCTCCCTGGCCGGTGAGGTGCCGCAAAAAAAAGGCCGGTGCCCGGGGGCATCGGCCTGATTCGAAGTTTCGGTGCCGGCCAGGGTCAAACGACCTCGACCAGCTGAATTTCAAACGTCAGATCTTTGCCGGCCAGCGGATGGTTGGCATCGAGAGTGACCGTCTCGTCGGAGACTTCGGTCACCACCACCTCGAAACCCTGGTCGTCGCCCCGATCGACTTGCAGAACCTGTCCGACCTGCGGCTGCAGGTCGTCGGGGAGGGTGGAGCGCTTCACCTGCAGGGCCATTTCCGGCCGCCGCGGGCCGTACGCCTCCTCGGCCGGAATCGAAACGGTCTTTTCCTCACCGATCTGCATTCCGACCACGGCCTCTTCGAAGCCGGGAATCAGGCTTCCTTCACCGAGAATGAACTCCAAAGGCTCACGGGAGGCTGAAGAATCGAACACTTCGCCACTTTCCAGCTTGCCGGTATAGTGGACCCGGACCGTATCGCCCTGTTTCGCCGTTGACATGGGGATTGCCTTTCCGCGGGTGGGGGAGAGTGGACAGGGGCCGGGAGCCCCCCCGGAGCCTCCGTCCCTGATAGCACATCGGCCAAGTTTCGTCCTTTTAGAACGAATCTGGCGTTGATACAAGAAAATTTTGACAACTCCGAGCTGCTTGATATAGTGAAAGAAAACTTGACCATTATGGTCACGTTGAGTGGAAAGGAGCCGACTAATGCTATACTATGCGGCTGTCTTTTTCATCATTGCAATTATTGCCGCGATTTTCGGTTTCGGTGGCATCGCAGCCGGAGCGGCCGGGATTGCCAAGATCCTGTTCTTTGTCTTCCTGATCCTGTTCGTGGTCTCCCTCGTCTCCGGCCTGGTGCGAAGGCCCCCCGTCTGACCAGATGGAACCCCTGAAGGGACGCTTTTACGCGCCCCTCCAGGGTCGGATCTTACGCGCCCCTCCAGGGTCGGAACTCACTGTTGAAGGGCGTCGGCCAGGTATCTTCGGGCCGTTTCCCCCAACTCCTCTGGCGCCACTTCCAGCTCCATGGCCGGGCGGCCGGTTTCCCCTTCGAGAAACCCCATGCTGCTGACATGTTGCCAGCCTCGCCCGTAGAGCAGTTCGTGGGCGGGCATCGCCTTCCAATTGGCCGGGATGATGCCGGCTTCCACCACCTGGCGGGCATCGTCCTGGAAACGGGCGTTCTCATCGTCTCCCATGCCGCGATAAACCTTCTCCCCCTCGAAGCGGATGGCCAATTCCCCGAATTCGTTCTCGTACAGTTCCGCGTGCACGTTAAAAGCCATCAGGTCGCCATGATCATTCATTGCAGTGATCTCCTCTCTTGCCCGCATCTTGTCACTTTGAACTAATTCTACCACCCCAGCCGCGCTGCTCAATCTCAGGACAGCTGGCTTAGGCCCTCCCGTTCTCTAGCCCCCCGGCTTTCCCGGAAAAGCGGGCCGATCTTTGCTCCCCGGCAGCAGTTCATCGGCCAGCAGCCCGACGGCCAGGGCGAAGAGGGTGGAGCGGTTCCAATCGAGAAGCACGCGAAAATTGTCGGTGACCAGAAAGGCGTCCCCTTCGGGCCCTTCGGGAAGGAGCAGGCTGGCCAACCGGCTGTCGGGCCCCTGAACCCCCTTGATACCGAGCTGACGCCACTGCCGGTAAGTGCGGCGGGTTTTGAGCCCAGCCAGGGTCGCATCGAAGCGGGAGGGGATCTGCACCCGCTGCCCCCATCCCATCCCGGTTCTCCAGCCGGCCTGGCGCAGGTAGTTGGCCGCGGAGGCAAAGGCGTCTGCAGGGTTGGTCCAGATATCCTTGCGCCCGTCGCCATCATAGTCAACAGCGAAACGGCGGAAGGTCGACGGCATGAACTGAAACTGCCCCATCGCCCCGGCCCAGGAGCCGGTCATCTGCGGCGCCGGAATATGCCCCTCATCGATGATCTGCAGCGCCTGCAGCAGCTGGCGACGGAAAAAGGGGCCGCGGCGCCCTTCCCAGGCGAGAGTGGCCAGGGAAGCGACCACCGGATAGCTGCCGGTGCCGGCGCCAAAGTTGCTCTCCACCCCCCAGAGGGCGACCAGCAGCCGCGACGGCACCCCATATCGACTGCCGACCTCTTCCAGCAGGGGGCGGTGACGCTCCAGGTTCTCCCGGGCCAGGGCGACCCGCCGGGGGCTGACCACGGCCTCCACATACTGGCGGTAGGTGCGGGTGAGCTCCGGCTGACGGCGATCCAGATCAATGACCTGAGGGATCGGCTGCAACCCGGCTAGGGCGGCGTCCAAGGTCTCCGGGGAGATCCCCGACTCTTCTGCCTCCTGACGAAAGGTCGTCAGCCACTGGCTGAAATCGTCCTGAGCCATGCCCGGGACGGGAAGCAGAAGAACCATACCCATCATCATTCCTGCGACCGACCAGAGCCTCTGGCGCATCACCGTTTTTCTCCCTCCGGCCTTGGTTATCTGCCCACCTTGACATCGCGCCCCTCGCCACTAGACTAGCTGCAAGGTGAGCGGAGCCTAAAGATTACCAGGGACTTCCGGGTTTGCACCCCGGTTCCGAAAGGAGAAACCATGGCCACGGTAGCCGTGATCATTACCGATGATTTCGAGGATGTGGAGTATACCAAGCCGGCTCAGGCCTACCAGGAGAAGGGACATCGCCTGGTGCATCTGGGATTGCAGGCCGGCAAGACGGTCAAAGGGAAAAAGGAGGGGACGCCGGTCCTCATCGACCGCGGACTGCGCGATGCCCGGGTCGAGGAGTTCGACGCCCTGCTGATTCCCGGCGGCTACTCCCCCGACAAGTTGCGGGTCGATGAGGATGCGGTCCGCTTTGTCCGCCAGTTCGTCGCCAGCGACAAACCGATTTTCTCCATCTGCCATGCGCCGCAGCTGCTGATCACCGCCCAAGTGCTTAAAGGGCGGCAGGTCACCGGCTGGAAATCGATCGTTCAGGACATCAAAAATGCCGGGGCCGACTACCGTGACCAGGAGGTGGTGGAGGACGGCAACCTGATCAGCAGCCGTGGGCCGCAGGACATCCCGGCGTTTGTCGATGCATCCCTTCGCCACCTGCATTGATCCGGGCACCGGGGACCGAGGCCGAGGGGGGCTGGACTGGTCTCTCCTGCTCGCCCTGGCCCTGCTGATGACGGGGTGCGGCTGGGGTCAGCCACAGCCGCAGCCGCGCCAGCAGGAGTGGCGGCCAGTGGTGCAGCCGAGGGTCGAGCCGGAGCGGAGCGCGCCGCCAGCCTCGACGGCAGTTCCGGCGACCACGCCGACCGATCGGGCCGAACCGGCCGAACCGACCGTCTCCCCACCAACGATTCAACTGAACTGGGAGACGGAGTTGCCACCCGGCAACGCTGGCGAGCTGATCAGGCAGGGGCGGCAACGGGTCGACCAGCCCGGGGGGGAGGGGAGCGGCAATCGCCTCAGCTGCAGCAGTTGCCACCGCCTCGGCGGCACGGCTGGCGGTTTTCTCTCCTGGTTGGGGAGGGGGAACTCCTATCCCCGCTACCTGCCGCGGCTGGGACGCACCGTCGGTCTGGCCGAACAGATAAACCTCTGCCGGCAGCATAGCCTGGGCGCCTCCCCTTGGGTGGTGAACGGTCCGGAGATTGCCGCCGTCGTGGCCTGGTTCGAGTTCCTCCGCTCCTATCCGGACCCGGTGCCGGCCAGAGAACTCAACCTGCCGGCGCGCCGTGCCGACCCGGTGGCGGGGGAGGTAATCTATCAACGCGCCTGCCGCGGCTGCCACGGCGACGGGGGGAACGGGGCGGAAGCTCCTGCGGCAGCCCCTCCCCTGTGGGGTTCGGGGAGCTATACCGAAGGTTCTGATCTGCACCGGCTCCTGGTCGCCGCCCTCTTTATCCGCGACCATATGCCCCGGAGCGAGGCTCCGCAGCTCCCGCTAAACGATGAAGAAGCGCTCGACCTGGCCGCCTACATCAACTCCTTTGCCCGTCCCGAGATGCCAGAGCTCGATCGCGACTACCCTTGGCTCAGCGAAAAGCCGGCCGACTGCCCCTACCCCCCCTTTGCCGACCCGTTCCCGGCCGACCAGCACAAGTACGGCCCCTTCCAAGCAATCCAGGCGGCGGCGGAGGCGGCCCGGGCCGGCGACTGGCGGCAGTATCGGGAGTCGCTCCCGGGGTATCGGCTGCGCCTGCCGATGACCGCCCAAACACCACAGGACAACTGATGCAGAGCGGCGGCGGCAAACACCTGGGAACTACCGATTACACCGTCGAGCGTGCCGTCACCATCGATTGCACCGCGGCCGAACTCTACCGCTTCTGGCGAGAGCTGGAAAACCTCCCCCGCTTTATGGCCGGGATCGAATCGATTCGCCCCCTGGAGGAGGGGCGCTACCTGTGGGCGGCGGAAAGCTCCGATGGGCGGCGACTGGAGTGGGTCACCGAAATTCTCGAGGCAGAGCCCGAGCGGCTGATCTCCTGGGCCAGCGTCCGAGGGTCGGAGCTCTCCGCCTGGGGTTCGGTACGTTTCCACCCTGCTCCTGGCGAGCGCGGCACCGAAGTCCACCTGGCCGAACGCTTTCAGCCCCCCCTCAGTCTCACCTTGGGAGAGTGGTTCTGGAATCTGTTCGGGGAAGACCCGGGAGTGCGGCTGCAGGAAGATCTGCGCCGGCTGCAGCAGCTGCTGGAGAGCGGAGAGCTGGTCAGCATTGAAGGGCAACCCAGAGGGAAAGGGTGAATGAAAGCGGTCTGTTGGCAAGGCAAACATGACGTGCGGGTGGAAACGGTTCCGGAGCCGCGGCTACTCAGCCCCACCGATGCCATCCTTCAGGTGACCGCCGCCGCTATCGGCGGTACCGACCTGCATCTTTATGACGCTCTGCTGCCCGGGGTGCTGCCGGGCGATATCCTGGGTCATGAGTTCATGGGAGTGGTGGTCGAGGTCGGCTCCCGGGTAAGCCGCCTGCGGGCCGGGGATCGGGTGGTGGTCCCGGCGGCCATCGGTTGCGGTGTCTGCTGGTTCTGCCGGCAGGAGCAGTGGGGGCTTTGCGACAACACCCACCCCAGCCCGCGGGAGGCCGAAACCGTTCACGGCTTTGCCGGGGCGGGGCGCTTCGGCATGGGGCGCCGCTTCGGCGGTTTTGCCGGGGGGCAGGCGGAATTCGTCCGTATCCCTTTTGCCGACCGGATGGCGGTGGAGATGCCGGCCGGGATTGCCGATGAGGCTCTTTTGCTTCTCGCCGCCAGCTTCCCTGCCGGCTGGATGGCGGCGGAGAGCTGCGCGATCCGCCCCGGAGAGGTGATGGCGGTCTTCGGCTGCGGCGCCGTCGGCCTGCTGGCCATC
>JACZKF010000152.1 GCA_014860175.1 Desulfuromonadales bacterium
GGTTCTGGTCCTCGACGGGGCCATGGGGACGCTGCTGCAGGAGCGTGGACTAAAGCCCGGCGGCTGTCCGGAAGAGATGAATCTGACCGCCCCGGAGGTGGTCACCGGTATCCACCGCGAGTATGTCGAAGCCGGCGCCGATCTCATCGTGACCAACAGTTTTGGGGGCAGCCGCCCGAAACTGGCCCACTACGGGCTGGAGCAGCGGGTAGGCGAAATCAACGCCCGGGCGGTCGAGCTGGCCCGCCAGGCGGCCGGAGAACGCGGTCTGGTCGCCGGCTCCATCGGCCCGACCGGGCGGTTCCTGGAGCCGGTGGGGGATGCCGGGTTCGACGAAATGGTGGAGGTCTTCGCCGAACAGGTGCGGGCCCTGGCTGGCGCCGGCGCCGATCTGTTCACCCTGGAGACCTTTCTCGACATCCGCGAACTGCGGGCGGCGCTCTTCGCCTGCCGGGAATTTTCCACTTTGCCGACCATCGCCATGATGACCTTCGACGACGGCGGCCGCACCGTTCTCGGGACGACCCCGGAAGCGGCGGCAGTCACCCTCGATGCCCTCGGCGCCGATGTGATCGGCTCCAACTGCGGCCTCGGCCCGGAGGGGATCTTCTCCGTGCTGGAGAAGATGCGCGCCGTCACCCCCCGGCCGCTGATTTCCCAGGCCAACGCCGGGCTGCCGGTGCTGCGCGGCGGCGAGACCATCTTCCCTGCTTCCCCCGAGGAGATGACCGCCTTTCACGGCCGCCTGCTCCCCCTGGGGGTGCGGATCATTGGCGGGTGCTGCGGCACCACCCCGGCCCATATCCGCGCCATGCGCCAGGGGCTCGACGGCCAGAGCCTCACCTGGACGCCGCCGGCGCGACGCACCTTCCTCTCCAGTCGTACCGCCGTGGTAGAGGTCGGGGGGACGGCCCCTTGCGCCATCATTGGCGAGCGGATCAACCCCACCGGCAAGAAAGGGTATACCCAGGAGCTGCGGGAGGGGAAAACCGCCTACATCCGCCGCGAGGCGCTGGCCCAGGCGGCCGCTGGCGCCGCCTTGCTCGACCTGAACTGCGGCGCTCCGGGGGTGGACGAGGGCGCGTCGCTGGAGCGGGCGGTCTTTGCCGCCTCGGGGGTGGCGGCCACGCCGCTGGTCCTCGATTCTTCCGACCCGGTCGCCCTCGAGCGGGGGCTCAAGGCGGTCGACGGCAAGGTGCTGATCAATTCGGTCTCCGCCGAGGCGAAGAGCCTGGCCACCGTCCTCCCCCTGGCCCGCCGGTACGGGGCTGCGGTGATCGGCCTGGCTCTGGACGAAACCGGCATCCCGCCGACCGCCGAGGGGCGCCTGGCGGTGGCGCGACGGATTCGCGAGGCGGCCATAGCGGCTGGGCTGCCGCCGCAAGACCTGATCATCGACTGTCTCGCCCTGACCGTTTCGGCCGAACCGGCCCAGGCCCGTCAGACCCTGCGCGCCCTCGGCCTGGTCAAAGCCGAGCTGGGGCTGGCGACCGTCCTGGGGGTGAGCAACATCTCCTTCGGGCTCCCCTGCCGTCCGATCCTCTCCAGCGCCTTTTTCGCCATGGCGCTGGAGCGTGGCCTCGATGCCGCGATCGTCAACCCCCGCGAGGAGCGGATGATGGAGGTTTTCCGGGCGGCCATGGTGCTGCTGGAGCGCGATCCGCGGGCCGAGGCCTACATCCTCCACCATGCCGGCCCCGGCGCTCCGGCGGTGCCGGCGGCGGCTGCCGACGCGGCGCCGGCGGGGATCCGTGAGCGCCTGGCGACGGCGGTGATCGAAGGAGACCGGGAGGGGATCGTCCCGCTGGTGGAAGCGGCGCTGGCCGAAGGGCTGGCCCCCCTGGAGATCGGCAACGAAGGGCTCCTCCCCGGTCTGGAAGAAGTCGGTCGACGCTTTGGCGCCAACCGGATCTTTCTCCCCCAGGTGATGCTCTCGGCCGAGACCATGCAGACCGCCTTCGGCCGGCTGAAGCAGGAATTCGGCGGCTCGGCCATGCCCGGGCGGAAGAAGATCCTGATGGCCACCGTCGAAGGAGATATCCACGACATCGGCAAGAACATCGTCTGTCTGCTGCTGGAAAACCATGGCTTCGAGGTCATCGACCTGGGCAAGAACGTGTCTGCCGACCGGATTGTCGAGGCCGCTCTCGCCCTGCAGGTCGACGCCGTCGGTCTGTCGGCCCTGATGACCACCACCTTGCAGCAGATGGAAGTCACCCTGCAGCGGTTGCGCCAGGCGGGGGTGCGCGTCTTCACCATGCTCGGCGGGGCGGTGGTGACCCAGGAGTATGCCGACGCCATCGGCGCCGATCTGTACGCCGCCGATGCGCTGGAGGCGGTCGCCCGCGTCAAGGCCCTGTTTCGGGAAGCCTAGCCCCGTGCACGGGCGCAAGTCCTTGCGGCGCCTGGAAAATGATTGCTTGCGCCATTTCGCCTAATATGCTAATTTTCGGGCAGTTGTTCGCCCAGCCGCAGGGATTTTGATGGTCGTCGGGTACAATCATAATTTTCGTTACAAAGGCGTCCTCTATCACGTGCAGACGGAGGATGGCGGTCGCAATAGCCCGGCGATCATCACCCATCTGTTCACCGGCGGCACTATCCTCTCCAGCAAGAAAACCTCCTACGCCGATATCCTGAAAATCGACCGGCTCGAGTCGGTGGTCGAAGAGTTGATGAAAGAGCAGCATCGGGAGATGCTGCGGCGCCTGCGCGATGGCGAACTCGATGCGACCATCAGCGCCCGGAGCGGCGCTGCCCCCCTCTCGAAACCGGTTTCGGCTGGCGTCCCAGCCAGCGCCGACCAACCGTTACCGGCGCCCCCTGCGGAGCGCCCCGCTCTTGCTTCGCGGCCGCCGGAGGGCGGATTCAGACC
>JACZKF010000153.1 GCA_014860175.1 Desulfuromonadales bacterium
CCTCCACCCTGATCGATTATTTCCCCCAAGATGCCCTGCTCTTTATCGACGAGAGCCATGTCACCGTCCCCCAGGTCGGGGCCATGTACCGCGGCGACCGCTCGCGCAAGGAGACGCTGGTCGGCTATGGGTTTCGGCTGCCGGCGGCTCTGGATAACCGGCCACTGACTTTCGAGGAGTTCGAGGGGAAGCGGCTGCAGACGGTCTACGTCTCGGCTACCCCGGCCGACTACGAGCTGCGCCGGGCCGATGGGGTGGTGGTGGAGCAGATCGTCCGCCCCACCGGCCTGCTCGACCCGCCCATCGAGGTGCGCCCCGCCCGGGCGCAGGTCGACGACCTGATCCACGAAATCCGCGAGACGGTGCGGGAAGGGTACCGGGTGCTGGTGACCACCCTGACCAAACGGATGGCCGAGGAGCTCACCACCTACTTCCAGGAGTTGGGGATCAAAGTCAGCTATCTGCACTCGGACATCGATACCATGCAGCGGATGGAGATCCTGCGCGACCTGCGGCAGGGGAAGTTCGACGTGCTGGTCGGCATCAACCTGCTGCGCGAAGGGCTCGACATCCCCGAGGTCGCCCTGGTCGCCATTCTCGACGCCGACAAGGAAGGGTTCCTGCGCTCCGAGCGCTCGCTGATCCAGACCTGCGGCCGCGCCGCCCGCAATGTCGACGGTCGGGTGATCATGTACGCCGACAAGGTGACCCGCTCGATGCGGGCCTGCCTCGACGAAACCGAGCGCCGCCGCGCCGCCCAGATCGCCTACAACGCCGAACACGGCATCACCCCGACCTCGATCAAGAAATCGATGCGCTCGATTCTCGAGGATATCGCCGAGCGCGGCGACTACCTCGAGCTGCCGCTGGTCGCCGAGACGGCGGCCGAATACGGCTCGGTGGCCGACCTGCGCAAGGAGATCGCCCGGCTGAAAAAAGAGATGCTCGCCGCCGCCGGCGCCCTCGATTTCGAACGGGCGGCGGAGCTGAGGGACCGGATGCTGGAGGTGGAGAAGAAGGAGCTGCTGCTGCGGGAGGTGTAACGGGACAAACCATCTTCCACAACGAAAAAAGCAGGGCCGGTGCGGCCCTGCTTTTTTCGTTGTGCGGGGGTAAGCTTCTAGAAGCCGAAGGGAGAATGCAGGTACGGCTTATCGTTGGCCTTGACCACCAGGGCGATGCTGATGGTAGCCGTCGATTCGCTGCCAACCACGCCGGTAGAGGCATTGATCGTCACTACCACCCAGTTGCCGTACGACTTGGCATAGTCGATGGTGAAGGCAGTCATACCGTTTTCATTGGTGATGACCTGAGCCGGAATGGTCGCCACATTACCTGGATCGAGGCGCCCGTTAAGGAGCCCCTGCGGGGTTGCCGAGGTTTGTCGCTCGACCTCGTTGATGTCGAGGAAAAAAGCCGCCTCATCGGCAAAGCCATCGAGATCCGTGTCGGCTTTATTAATAATCCCGTCCAGGTCAAAATCATAGAAGCCGCGGGCGCCGTCCTCACCCGGGTCGAGAATGCCGTTCTGGTTCAGATCCTCGTTGTTGAATTCACCGGTGACCTGAAAATCCCCCGTGTCGGGGTCGGTGCGGAAGCCCAGGCGGAACTTGCTGACCACCATCCCCAGGCTGATCACCTGGTTGGGAACGGCATTGCCATTGTTATCGGTTACAGTGAGGGAAATCGGCAGCTTGTAGCCAACCTGATGCCCATTGACCACCAGATCTTCGATCACGTTGGTTTCGCCGAAGGTGATGCGCGAAGGCTGCTGGCCGATGGTCAGGTAGACCCGGTTCAGAACCGCCGGAAAAGCTTCGACGGAAGCGGTGACCTCGATCTGGTCTTTCGCCGAAGGGGCCGTCCCGGCGGTGAATGTGGCGACGGCCTTGCCTCCACTATCGGTTACCGCCGACAAAGGAGAAATGAACTCGCCACCCCCGACGAGTTTGCTCAAAGTAAACCGAACGATGGCGCCAGGTACCGGATTGTTGGTCGCGTCTCTGACCGTGGCGGTGATGGTCGAGGTGGAGGCGGTCGTGCCGTTGCTCGGCGAAAGGATGGTCGGCGCCGCCTGCAGGACCAGGCTGGTCGGGGTGGACGGTTTGACGTTGAGGGTAATGGTGGCCGAGCCGCTGTCGCCGGTATCGCTCCCCGAAGCGGTGATCAGA
This sequence comes from Desulfuromonadales bacterium, assembly GCA_014860175.1. GTDB lineage: Bacteria > Desulfobacterota > Desulfuromonadia > Desulfuromonadales > JACZKF01 > JACZKF01. Next base: position 2,172 of record JACZKF010000153.1, read on the forward strand.
ACCGGACCCCCGGCAGCCGGGGCGAGGAAGGTAACCCTGGCCACCCCACTCTGGTCGGTCAGGGCGCTGGAGGCGCTCAGGGTGCCGGCGCCGGCATTAAAAGTGATGGTTTTTCCGACCTTCTCCGTGCCGTCGAAGTTCAACCAGGAGACGGCGATTTCCACCGGCTGGGAGACGTCGAGGGTGGTGCCGTTGGCCGGTGAGGTAATGCTGAAAATCGAGCGGGAAACGGTAACATTGACATCTTTTTGCACGAAGACCGCACCGGTGGTCGGATGAATCCATTGGAGGGAGATGGTGTCCGTGCCGGTTTTGTCCCCCTTCAGGCGAGCTTTGACCGAGCCGCTGAAATCGGTGGTCAGATTGATGGTGGTACCCTGGGTGGCCACATTGACCGTATCGGTCAAGATATTGCCTAGGGATGAACTGATCCGCAACCTGGCGTTGGGGATCACCAGGGTGCCGGCATCTCTCAAGGTTCCGGTGAGATTGATGATGTCCAGACCGTCTCCCTTGAGTGTCGGCTTGTCGGCGTTCAACTCCAGGGTCGAGCCGCGGATGGAGATCGGGATCTGCCGTTTCATGGTGCCCGAACTGGCCGTAATGTCGGCGGTCTGGTTGGCTTTTTCAGCACCGGCAGAGAAAGTGAAGGTGGCCTTCCCATCGGCGCCGGTGACAATCTGCTGGGCGGAGAGCAGCCCGGCCGTCGAGCCTAGGTTGATAACAGTTCCTTCCAGCGCCGCATTGGCTCCGGTAACTGCAATAACCGTCAGGACCACCTGATCCCGGCCATCGGTCTGCACGTTCAACTTGTCGGCGGTCAGAAAAAGATCTGCCAGTTGAGGATTGGCAGGGTCGGTACTGGGGGGTGGCGTAGGCTCGAAAACATCAGATGGCGACGACCCTCCACCTCCTCCTCCGCAGCCGTACAGCACCACTCCTGCAGTCAGAACAATCAAAAAGAGCGTCAACAGTTTTTGCATCCGATGCCTCCTAAAGACCCGTGAACCGATGGCCGGCTGTTGCAGGCCGGTTGATCAAAACAGAAAAGAGACGGCGGCGCCGGCGGATACCTTGTCGCGCAGCTGGACTTCGGCCTCAATGGCCAGATCCTTGGCCACCGGCCAGCGGATGCCGAGGAAGCCGCCGAAATTGGAGTCCGACTCCGCGGTGCCCGAAAAAGCGGCCGGGGTGCCGCCTGGATTCCGGTAGCTGAAATCGGCTTCCCGGTAGTGGAAGAAGGGGCCGGCATAGAGGAGGGCGCCTTCGATCTCCATCTGGAAGATCAGACCGGCGTTGACCGCCAGGGCGTCGTCGACCTCCAGCTTGGCGCTGCCGGCCGAATCTTCATAGTCCATAAAGTAGCTCCCCTCGGCGAAGCCGCCGAAGTCGAGGTAGCTCCCTTGGCGGAACAGCCCCTTGATGCCGACGGTGCCGTAGGGCTGGTAGTCGTCGCGGAAGCTGGAGCCGCCGATGGCCCCGTCGACCCGCAGGTCGGCCAGACCGAGGCGCAGGTAGCTCTCCCAGCGGGAGAAGAGGCCGAGAGTGGCCTGGGTGAAGATCTGGGTCTGGCGGGCATCGGTGGTAAATGCCTCGAAATCCCAATCGTCGGAATAGCTGAAGACCCCGAGGCCGAGGGCGAACTGCCCCGGCTGTACCAGGGGGGTGGCCGGACCGAACTGACCGGCGAGGGCCGGGGTGGCGAAAACCAGAAGGGTGATGACCAGGACCAGAACTCTTTGCATGAATGTATCCTCCCTGAATATTGAATAAAAAAACTCTAGTTTCATTAGCATATGTGGGCAGGTTAAGCAATATGGCTGGCCAAACAGAAACGATAAAAGCAAAAACTGCGCCAATTAAACTCTTCTCCCCCAAGGCGCAGGTAAAATAAAGCGGGGTGGATGGAGGATCAGATTGCCTTGGAGGGGGTATTTTTCCTCCAGGGCAGCGCGCCTTCTCCGCGGCTTTTCGGTGCACCGGCCGAACAGGGTGTTATTATTAATAAAGCAGGAAGGAGAGAGAGCCGATGACAGAGGCAGGAAGGACGGAGAAACGCTCGCTGGAAGTCGCCGAAGCGGCCAGGGAAGCGGAATGGCGCCAGCCGAGTTTCGTCAGCGAGCTGTTCATGGGGCGGTGGCGGCCGCAGCTGGTCTTCCCTTTCCCCGAGCAGGAGGCCGCCGATCGACAGGCCGGTGACGAAATTGTGGCTAAATTGCGACGTTTTTTGACGACAGAGGTCGATGCCGATGGGATTGACCGGGAGCGGGAGATTCCCCCCCAGGTGCTGGATGGCCTGCGGGCTCTGGGGCTGTTTGGCATCAAGATTGCCCCCCAATACGGCGGCCTCGGGCTGTCGCAGATCAACTACAACCGCCTCATCCAACTGGTGGCCAGCCACTGTGCCTCGACGGCGGTGCTGCTGTCGGCCCATCAGAGCATCGGCGTCTCCCAGCCACTGCAGATGTACGGCACCGCCGAGCAGAAGCAGACCTACCTCCCCCGCCTGGCCCAGGGGGCGATCAGCGCCTTTGCCCTGACCGAGCCGGGGGTCGGCTCCGACCCTTCCAGCCTGACGACTCTGGCGGTGCCGGCAGAAAACGGCAGCTGGCTGATCAGCGGCGAGAAGCTGTGGATCAGCAACGGCCCGGTGGCTGATCTGCTGATCGTGATGGCCCGCACCAACGATCCCCGGGACGAGCGGCCGGAGATCACCGCCTTCATCGTCGAAGGGGATGCCCCCGGCCTCTCCACCGTCCACCGCTGCGATTTCATGGGGCTCAAGGGGCTGCAGAACGGCCTGTTGCGCTTCGATCAGGTCCGGGTACCGGCGACGGCCCTGGTGGGCGAGCGCGGTGGCGGCTTGCGGCTGGCTCTGCGCACTCTCAACATCGGCCGCCTCACCTTGCCGGCGGCCTGCGGCGGGGCGATGAAGCAGACCCTGACGATCTGCCGGCAGTGGGCCAGCGAGCGCCAGCAGTGGGGGGCGCCGGTCGGGCACCACGAAGCGGTGGCGAGCAAGATCGCCACCATGGCGGCCGAGCTCTTCGCCGTCGAGAGCCTGACCTGGCTGACGTCGGCGATGGCGGACCGAGGGGAGACCGACATTCGGCTGGAAGCGGCCATGGCCAAGCTGTTCTGCACCGAGGCGCTTTGGCGCACGGTCGATGCCGGGGTGCAGATCCGCGGCGGTCGTGGCTACGAGACGGCCGATTCCCTGCGCGGGCGAGGCGAGGCGCCGATGCCGATGGAGCGGCTGCTGCGCGATGCCCGCATCAATCAGATCATCGAGGGGACCAGCGAGATCATGCGCCTGTTCATCGCCCGCGAGGCCCTCGATCCGCACCTGAAGGCCGCCGGGGTCAGCCCCCTGTCGCCGCGGCCGCAGCTGCGAAAGGGGGCGGCGTTTTATTTCGGCTGGTATCCGCGCACGTTCTGGGGGCGCTCCGGTGATGAACAGCTCTCCGCGCCGCTGCGCCGGCATCTGCGGTTTGTCGAACGAGGGAGCCGGCGTCTGGCCCGTGACCTGTTTCACATGATGCTCCGGCACGGCGCCGGTCTGCAGAAGCGCCAGCTGATCCTCGCCCGACTGGTCGACAGCGGGGCGGAACTGTTCGCCATGGCGGCCGTCCTCTCCCGGGCCGGTTCCCCAGGGGGCCCGGCCGGGGCGGAAAAGCTGGCCGATCTGTTCTGTCGGCAGGCGCGGCGGCGGTTGCAGATTCTACATCGGGCGATCTACTGCAATGACGACCCGGTCGCCTATCGCACCGCTCGCGACGTTCTGGATGGCGCTTTCCCCTGGCTGGAGGAGAATATCGTCAGCAGTTGGAAAGGATCTTCCCCGCCCCGATGACTGCCCCCTACGACTTCATCATTCTCGGCTCGGGGACCACCGCCTTCGCCGGAGCCATCAAGGCCTCCGAACTCGGGGCGCGGGTGTTGATGGTCGAGCAGAGCCAGCTCGGCGGCACCTGTGTCAATTGGGGGTGTGTGCCGAGCAAGACGCTGATCGATAAAGCGGAAAGCTATTATCGGGCTCGCTACGGCCCGCCTTTCGGCCTGAACCTGGCGACGGCTCCCCCCGATTGCCAGCAGCTGATGGCGGCCAAAGAGGCGGCAGTTGAGGCGGTGCGCCAGGGGAGCTACCAGCGGGTGCTGGAGGGGGATCCGCGCATCGATGTCTATCGGGGGCATGGCCGCTTCCTCTCCCCCCGGGAACTGCAGGTGGGGGCCGAGGTGCTGATTGCCGAGAAGTTTCTCATTGCCTGTGGCGGGGTGCCGCGGGTGTTGCGGCTTCCAGGATTAGCCGATATCGACTACCTGACCAGCTATTCGGCGTTGCATCTCCCCTGTTTCCCCCGGTCGCTGATCATCGTCGGCGGTGGCGTGATTGCGCTGGAGATGGGGCAGATGTTTCGCCGCTTCGGCACCGAAGTGACGGTGGTCGAACGCGGCGAGCGCCTGCTCAAAGAGTTTGATCCTCGTCTGACCACGATCTACCAGCAGTTGGCGGAACATGAGGGAATTGTTTTCCATCTGGGGGTAGAGACCACCAGGGC
>JACZKF010000154.1 GCA_014860175.1 Desulfuromonadales bacterium
GTACGGGGATTTCTCTCCCCGGTGGCGAAGGAAGTCTCCCAAAGTCCGACCGCCGTCGGCAGCAGACTGTAGACGTCCCTGGCTCCCCCCTCGCGCTCGACGACCTTCTTGTAGACGAGCGCCTTGTCCGCCATCTGCTCCAGCAGCGTCAGGAGTTCGTCTTCGCGCCGGTTGCTGCGGGCGGCGAGGGTCACTGCGTCGACATGGGACGGCCCCAACAGCAGGGCGACTTCCGCTTCCGCAGGGGTAAAGCGGAGGCGCAGGATCTCGAGGATGGCTACCGCCTCGGGCGCGCCGAGGATAAAGGTGTTCAGGTGAGCGCGCAGTCGGGTGTAGACCTCATCTACCATTGCCGGTCTCCTCAGGCTGGCGGTTCGTTTGCTGTTTCTCCCGCACCCGCTCTTCCAGCCAGGCCAGCCAGGGGGCGAAACCCTCCTCAGTCTGGGCGGAAATCTCGAAGATGGGGAGGCCCGGGTTGATCGCCCGGATATTGGCGATCGCCCGCTCCTTGTCGAACTGCAGGTGCGGCAGCAGGTCAATCTTGTTGAGCAAGGCGAAGTTGCAGACGCGGAACATGAGCGGATATTTCAGCGGCTTGTCCTCCCCTTCGGTGACGCTGAGAACTACTCCCCGCAGGTCCTCGCCGATGTCAAACTCCGCCGGGCAGACCAGGTTGCCGACGTTCTCGATGATCAGCAGGTCGATTGCCGCCAGGTCGAGGTCTTCCGCCGCCTCCCGCACCACGTGGGCGGCCAGGTGGCAGTCGCCGCCGAAAGCATCGGTGTTAATCTGCACCACGGGGGCACCGCTGCGGGCGAGGCGGACGGCGTCATTGGTGGTGCAGATGTCGCCGACGATCACTCCTGTCGGCACCCGGGGCAGAAGACGCCCGAGGGTCTTTTCCAGGAGCATGGTCTTGCCCGATCCGGGCGAACTCATCAGGTTGAGGGTGAATACCCCTTTTTCGGCGAAGAGTTGGCGGTTCTGGGCGGCCATCTGCTCATTGACCGCCAGAACCTTGCGCACGACCTTGATCTCCATGGGATTAGCCTCAAAAACAGGAGTTTTTAACCTAGGGGTCGGCCAATTCGAGGGAGGTGACGATCAGCTCCCGGCCGGAGAGGATCGCCAGATCCCCCCCCCCGCACCGACTGCAGGTGAAGGGGGGCGTTTCGATGATCGATCGCTCCCCGCAGTCGCGGCAGGCGGCTTCGATCGGCACCTCCTCTATGCGCAGACTCGCCCCGGCCAGGACGGTGTCCTGTCTGGCGATGTTGAAACAGAAGCGAAGACTTTCCGGAACGACCGCCGTCAGTTTGCCTATCCGCAGATTCAGGGCTTTGACCTGGATCCCCTGCAGCTGCGGCGGGATCGCCGCCCGGGCGGTTTCGATGATCTGCAGGACGATTCCCATTTCGTGCATCTCTTTCCCCCGGAAAAGCTCAACCCTGAATTCCCGCCCGTCTTAAGATGCTGCGGACGATGGCGTCCGGCACCTCAGGCAGCGGCGTCATTTTGCCATCCACCCTCTGGCCGGCCACGTGCACGACCTCACCGGTGAAGGGGGGGCGTTCCACACAGTCGATGGGGCAGCCGCTGACGATCAGCAGCTGCTGCAGCTCCGGGTCGAGCCAGGAGACGAAGTCGATCCGATCATCGAGCAGGGCCGCCGCCGTCACCATCTCCCCCCCGTCGAGAAGAGGGTTGCAGTGCCCGCAGAACTTGACGCCGACCCGAATCCTGCGCATTTACTTCTTGGAATCTCTTTCCTTGATGCCGGCCAGCTCCTTGGCCAGCTTGACCTTGTGTCCCAGATTGGCCTGGCGCAGGATCATGACCCTTTGCGCCTGCGGCGAACCTGCGCCGTGCATGCTCTCGACCAGGGCCGTCCCGCCTGTCATGTTCTCGACCAGGCGCGCCATCCGCATCCGCTCCTCGGTCGGAACCCCGTCGACCCCCTTGAAGTACTTCTCGACATACTTGCCGACCTCATCATGGCGCAGGTCCTGCTCCGATGGCAGGGTGGCAATACAGCCGCCGGAGACGTCGTGGGAGAGGCGGGCGATCTCGTAGATGAAGCGGGTGACGTTCTGCTTGACCGTATTCGCCAGCAGGGGATTGACGAAAAAGGCGCCGGAGGGGGTGACCGCCCCCTCGCAGGAGCAGGCGATGGAGCCGCAGTAGAGGGTCTCGGTGAGATGGACCATCTCCACCACCTTGTCGCGGACATGGGAGGCCTTGGCGACACCGTTGTATTCGGCCATCGCCGTGGTGGCGCCGATGATGATGTCGCTGACACCGGCCTTGCAGCCGCCGTAGTTCTGCCGGTGATAGGAGGCGAACCGCTCCACTAGCAGGCCGGCGTACTGGTACTCACCGCACATGAAAACTCTCTCCCAGGGGACGAAGACGTCGTTGAGAACGGTCAGCGCCTCGCCGCCGACGGTGCCGTAGCGGGCGTTCCCCTGGTCGATGTCCCCTCCCCCCAGCCGCCGCTCGTCGTTGGTCTGTCGGCCGAAGATGTGAATAACCCCCGGAGCATTGGTCGGCAGGGCGCAGCAGACGGCGTAGTCGACATCCTCTTCCGCCATCGCCATGGTCGGCATGATCAGCATCTCGTGGGAATTGATGATGCCGGTCTGGTGTACCTTGGCCCCGCGGATGACGATCCCCGCCTCGTTTTTCGCCACTACGCGGACGAACATGTCCGGGTCAACCTGCTTGGCCGGCGATAGACCCCGGTCCCCCTTGGGATCGGTCATTGCCCCGGCCAACATCAGGTCGTTCTCCTGGATGTACTGCAGGAAGTTTCTGAAGCGCTGGAAGTAGCCGGTCCCCAGCTCCTGGTCCATCTCGTAGGTGACCGAATAGGTGGCGTTCATCGCGTCCCAGCCGACGCAGCGCTGGAAACAGCTGCCGGTGCGGCCGGCGATCAGGCGCAGCATCTTGACCTTCTTGATCAGGTCGTCGGTGCTTTGATGGATGTGGGTGAAGCGGCTGATCTTCAGCCCCGTCAGGTGCGAGGTGGCGGTGACCAGATCCTCGGTCAGCGGATCGTGCGCCAGCTCGTAGGTCAGCGCGGCGGCATTGATATGCGGCTGGAAGAGGGGGTGCTCCGCAACGTTCTCGATCTTTTCTCCGAAGGCGTAGACGTTCATCTTCAGCGGCTGAAGACTCTCCCTGTACGCTTTTCCATCCTTCAATGGCATGTTCGGACCTCCAGAATACTGAGAGTAGGGGCGAGAGGCCGGGCCGGGCCTCGCTATGTTCGACCGTTCGGTTAATAGTTCCACAAAGGGATGCCCCGTGTCAAGTAGAACGTCGGTTGAATAGAAAGAAAAACTGCCCACCGGAAGCCGTCGCGTTTGGCCCTGATGGGCAGAACGCTTCCTCCACCGTTCCGCCATTTTATCCCCGGGGTGTGCCGCAGGTGAATAAAAAAACGTTTTACAGTTGACGGGGGCGGCCAAGTTGGGATACTTAATCGAACGTTCGAGATAGGGAATCGTCGCCCTTGCTCCTCCATTCGCGTCAAGAGAAACAAAGTTCGATTTTCGGCCAGGGCTGGCCAGACCAGGGAGGAATGAAGTGAAAAAGACGGTCGTCGGGCTGAACGGCAGCCCCCGCAAAAACTGGAATACCGCCACCTTGCTGGAGAGGGCGCTGGAAGGGGCGGCCGCGGCAGGAGCGCGAACGGAACTCATCCACCTCGACGATCTCACCTTCCGGGGATGCAGCAGCTGCTTTGAATGCAAGCGCAAGGGGGGGCCGAGCTACGGCCGCTGCGCCCTGCGCGACGAGTTGACCCCCTTGCTCGAGCGGCTCCCGGCAGCCGACGCCATCTTCTTCGCCTCGCCGGTCTATATCGGCGCCGAAAGCGCGCAGATGCGGGCCTTCATGGAACGCTTCCTGTTCCCCTACATCGCCTACAGCCAGACGACCCCATCGCTCTATCCGAAAAAGATACCGGCAGGCTTCATCTATACCATGAACGTCACCGAAGAGCAGGCGGCGATGATCGGGTTCGACCGGCACTTCGATGTCACCGATTTCGCCCTGCAGCGGGTCTTCGGCAGTTCGGAGCGGCTGCTCTGCACCGATACCTGCCAGTTCGACGATTACTCGGCATTCACCTCGGACATGTTCGACGCCGCAGCCAAGCGCCAACGGCGGCTGGAAAACTTCCCCGAGGACTGCCGGAAGGCCTTCGCCATGGGGGAACGCTTCGCCCTCGCCCCTTGAGCCGCTTCCATTTATTTTTGCCGGAGGATCACCATGCCAGCAGCCTGCAGACATCCGGGCCACACCGACTTCAACCTCGCCGACCGACTCGCTATCATCAACCTGATCAGTACCTACGCCGAGCCGTATGACAACAACAACATCGACCAGTGGTTCGAGCTTTTTACCGACGATCCGAAGGTCATGGGATACATGGGGGCGAATGAGCCGTTCTCCGTCTCCGGTCAGGCCTTCAAGGACTTTTTCCGAGGCTTTCTCGCCTCCTCGATCGATGAGGCCGGCATCATCCCGCGCCACCTCGTTTCCAACGTCCGCATTCGCGAGCAGGCGGCCGACCAGGCCGAAGCCTCGGCCTATGTGACCTATATCCCTCTGCACAAGGAGATCCTGCCGACGCCGCGGACTAAGGAGCAGACGAGAATCACCGGCACGGCGCTCTACACCTTTCAGGTCGAAAAGGGGCAGCAGGACGGCGCCTGGCGGATTCGCGAGTACACAGTGCGCTACGACCAGGGAGAAGTCTGACATGGCCGGGCGTGTCAACAGCCAGCTGAGGCTGATCGCCCGTCCCCGGGGGCCGGTCAAGGACTCCGATTTCCGGCTGACCGAGGAACCGGTACCCGCGCTTAAAGAGGGGGAGATCTTGGTCAAGACCCTCTATTTCTCTCTCGATCCGGCACAGCGCAACTGGATGGACGACGACCCGGACAGCTATATTCCGCCGGTCAAGCTCGGCGACGTCATGGGGGCCGTCTGCCTGGGCAAGGTGATCGAAACCCGCAACCCCGCCTTCCGGCGAGGGGACATCACCTGGAGCATCGGCGGCTGGCAGCAATACCAGATCATCGATCCGACCTGTGCCGAGGGGCAGCTCTCCGGCCTGACCGTCCTGCAGACCGACCCGGCGCTCCCCCTTTCCAATTACCTGAGCGGCTGCGGCATTACCGGGCTGACCGCACTCTTCGGCATCCTGAATGTGGGACGGCCGAAACCGGGCGAAACCGTTCTGGTCAGTGCCGCCGCCGGCGCCGTCGGCTCGGTGGCGGCGCAGATCGCCAAGAAAATTTCCGGCTGCCGGGTGATCGGCATCGCCGGCACCGAGGAGAAGTGCAGATGGCTCACGGATGAGCTTGGGATCGATGCGGCGATCAACTACCGGCAGGAGAAGGATATGGCGGCGGCGATCCGGACCGCCTGCCCGGCCGGCGTCGACATCTTCTTCGACAACGTCGGCGGCGAGATTCTCGATGCCACCCTGATGAACATCAATTTCCAGGGCCGCATTCTGATGTGCGGCCGGATCGCCACCTATCTGGACGACTACAAGAACCGCCCCGGCCCCTACAACATGTGGCAGCTGCTGGTGAAAAATGCCCGCATCGAAGGGTTCACCGCTCATACCTACGCCGACCAGTATCCGAGTGCGACCCGCATGCTGGAAACCTGGACCAAGTCCGGGATCCTCCAGTTCCGGGAAGATATCGTCGAAGGGCTGGGAAATACCCTGTCCGCCTTCCGCACCCTGTTCACCGGCGAGAACAAGGGGCGGCTGATGATGAAACTTGCCGATGCGAACGATCCCGATTGAGCCTTTCCGGTCTGCCGTCCCGAATGGAGACGGTTCTCGGCCGGAATTGCCAGTCCGCTGGTCAAAACACTCTATTCGGAGGCAGGTCCGATGAAAGCTGCTGTTTTTCAGGAGGTTGGCAAACCGCTGGGGATTGAGACGGTGACCGATCCGCAGCCGCAAGCTGGGGAAGTCATCATCCAGGTCAAGGCGTGCGGCATCTGCGGCACCGATCTGCATGCGACCGTCGACCCGACGATGCTCGTCCCGGCCGGAACGGTGCTCGGCCACGAATTTTCCGGGGAGATCGTCGAGATCGGCCCCGGCGTCCCGGGCGACTGGAAAAAAGGGGACCGTCTCTGCACCCTTCCCTTCATCGGCTGCGGCGACTGCGTCCCCTGCCGGACCGGGGAGCCGTGGCAGTGCCCCGGCAAGGGGATCATCGGCTTCGACGTCCCCGGCGGCTTTGCCGAATACGCCCGGGTGCACGCCAACGAGGCGATCCGGCTGCCGGAGACGGTCAGCTGGCAGGAAGGGGCGCTGGTCGAACCGCTGGCAGTCAGCCTGCATGCGGTGCGGCTGGCCGGCAAGGTGGAAGGGAAAAGGGTCCTGGTGATCGGGGCCGGCGCCATCGGCCTGGGGGTTGCCAACTGGTGTAATTTCTTCGGGGCCCGGGACGTCATCGTCAGCGAAAGGGACCCCAACCGGGCCCGGCAGGCGCAAAAATTCGGCGCCACCGGCTTCGTCGATGCCAGGGGGGAAGCGGCCGCCGAGTTTCAACGGCTCACCGGCGGCGCGCCGGAGCTGATTTTCGAATGCGTCGGGGTGCCCGGCCTGCTCGCCCGGTGCGTGGAAATGGCGGCCTACGGCGCCGAGATCGTGGTGGTCGGCTTCTGCATGCAGCCCGATACCTTCGTCCCGGCCCTGGCCATGCTGAAAGAGATTTCTTTCAAGTTTTCCATCGGCAACAACAAAGCGGAGTTCCAGTTCATCGCTGACATGATGGCCGCCGACCGCATCAACATGCGGCCGCTGATCACCGACCTGGTCTCCCTCTCCGACCTTCCGACCGCCTTTGAGGCGCTGCGCCGGCCGGTCCACCAGTGCAAGGTGCTATGGGAACCGAAGTGAACGACTTTTCAGAGATCGACCCGAGACTGGCCGGCTACCGGAAGTGGGAGGGGTTTGACCCCTTCGAGGAGTTGACCGGTCCCTATTTCTACCGGCAGGGGCCGGACGGAAGCTTCCGCTGCGCTCTGCTGTTGCAGGGCAAACAGCTGAGCAGCGCCGGCGCCATGCATGGCGGCGCCTTGATGACTTTCGCCGATTATTCCCTCTTCGTCTTCGCCCTGCCGCTCTTAAACGGCATCTCGGCCGTCACCGTCTCCCTGCACGCCGACTTCACCGCCCCGGCCCAGGCCGGGGAGTTCCTTGAGTCGACCGGAGAAATCGTGCATGAGACGAAAAGCCTCATCTTCGTCCGCGGCCAGATCTTCAGCGGCTCGCGGATACTGCTCACTTTTTCCGGGGTGCTGCGCAAGGTGCGGCCGAAGGTGAAGGAGGCGGGTTAGGCTGCCATGAACCTCTATCAGATCCTGGAAACGAATGCGAAAACCTCCCCCGGCAAAACCGCCCTGGTTTTCGGGAAAGAAAGGATCAGCTACCGGACCCTCCTGGAGAGGGTGAACCGGCTGAGCGCCGGTTTGACGGAGCTGGGGCTGCGAAAGGGTGATCGCCTCTGTGCCTGCATGCCGAATCGCCCCGAGGTCGTCTATACCTTCTTCGCCGCCATGAAGCTCGGCCTCATCTATGTCGGCCTCAACGTGATGCTGAAAAAGGCCGAGCTCGATTACATCCTGGACGACTGCCGTCCCCAGGCCGCCGTCGTCTTCAGCCCTCTTCTGCCGGTCATGGCAGAAACCGGCCTCGCCCGAAGCGGCCGAATGCAGCTCATCAGGGCCGATGCCGGCACGGCAGTTGGGGAATTGTCGGTTCGCCTCCTCATCGATTCCCAATCCGAAAAGCTGGCAGAGACCGTGGACGTCTCACCGGCAGATGACGCCATGATCGGCTACACCTCCGGCACCACCGGCTATCCGAAGGGGGCGGTTCACACTCACAGGAGCATTCTCGGCTGCCTCGAGGAGGTCGCGGAACATATCGCCCTCACTGACCGGGATGTGATTGCCGTCCCCCTGCCGCTGTTCCAGCTCTCCTCTTTCCTGGTGCATGTCGGGATGCCGGTCTATAGGGGTTGCACCATCGTCCTCATGGACAAGTTCGAGGTGAGCACCTTCAGCCGAAGTCTCAGCGAATTCAAGGTGACGGTATTTGCCCTCGTGCCGGCCATCATGCAGATGCTGGTCGATGCCGCGAAAACGGAGAAGATCGACTTCTCCGGCGTCCGCGTCGCCCTCACGGCCGGCGGGATGCTCCCTCCCAACCTGCGCCAGGAGTTCGAAAGCCGGCTCGGTTCCCCTGTTTTCAACGGCTACGGCAGCACGGAAACGGGGCTGTTCGTTTCCCTCTCCTCGATCGCTGAGCCAGCCAGGAGGACCTCGGCCGGCCGGGTACTGCCGCACATCAGGATCCGCCTGGTCAAAGAGGACGGGGCAGAAGCGAGCGTCGGAGAAGCGGGGGAGATCCTGATCGCCGGGGAGAGGAAATTCGTCCGCTACTGGAACAACGACGAAGCGACGGGCAAGGCGATCCGGGACGGCTGGTACGCCTCCGGCGACATTGGCTGCTTCGACGAGGAAGGGCACCTGCATATCGTCGATCGCAAGATGGACATGATCATTCGGGGCGGCTTCAACATCTACCCGGCGGAGCTGGAACGGGTCCTGGCGCAGGATCGGCGGATAAAGCAGATCGTCGTCATCGGCGTGCCGCATCACCGGTTGGGCGAAGTCCCCAAGGCCTATGTGGTGCTGGAACGCGGGGAGCGGATGGGAGCGGAAGAGCTGATCGCCATGAGCCGGGCCAGGCTGGCCAACTACAAGGCCTTGGCAGCGGTGGAATTCGTGGAAGAAGATTTTCTCCCGCGAAACGCGCTCGGCAAGGTGATGAAAAAAGAGCTGAGGAAAATCGCCTGAGCGGACAAGCGCCGCTCGGATGCTGAAAAATGAGGTCAATGTCCAATGTCATCGTTGATGAAAAGCTACCTCGATCTGATCCGTGGCGCGGCCCGGCGCCACCCCAGGAAAAC
>JACZKF010000155.1 GCA_014860175.1 Desulfuromonadales bacterium
GTAGATAAGCGTCGGCCAATTAAGGCCCATTACGTGAAATACCAGAGCGAACAGCACCCCGGTCAGCGTTTCCACCAGCGGATAACGGGCCGAAATCGAAACGCAGCAGGCGCCGCAGCGGCCGCGCAAAGCCAGGTAGCTGACAATCGGGATGTTCTGATACCAGCGGATCGACGCCTGGCAGGCGGGACAGCGCGAGGCCGGGCGGACGATGGAGAGGCCGGCCGGGATACGGTAGATGCAGACGTTGAGGAAGGAACCGACGATGGCTCCAAGGAGGAAGCTAAAAAATATCTGAATGACATGACTGCCAAGGGTCGGCTCCATGCGCACCTCGTCACACAGCCCACTTCCCCACGGAAAGAAAGGCTTGGGAAAATGGAGAAAGGGTCTGTTGGCTAAGCATGGTTCTTCAAAAAAAAGGCCGGGAGGGTACCCGGCCTTTTTTTTGATCAGCTTGGAACTTCTGTCAATTATATGGGGGCAGAACGCGTAAGGTCGCCAGTCGCATCAATTACGGCATCAGTTACAGCAGTGGCTGCCGCACCGGCCGGCGCAACAGTAATCTCAAAGTCATTGACATCTGTCCATGCAGTAACTGTACAACTTGCCGTTGCTGACTGAACATAGCCGGGCAGTGTAGTACACGCATCGCCTACAGCCGCTGCGAAGTCAGGATCGTCAGCAACGGCCCCCTGTAGTGCCGTGAAGGCATTCTTGGCGTCCGAATTCAGGGTGGCAGCCCAGCCCCTGGCCCTGTAGGCGCCGAACTGCGGAATGGCGATGGCGGCCAGGATGCCGATGATCGCGACGACGATCAGCAACTCGATCAGGGTGAAGCCCTTCTCCGACTTGGCGAACTTGGTCAACATGGTCTTTCTCCTTTTGCTGGGTGTGATGGCCGGGACCGCATCCGGTTGCCGAGCCCTTATTGGTTGCAGCAGAAGAGAGCAAGCCGTGTGCCAAGTGCAAATATTTTCAACCAGATACAAAAAACGACAATGGAACAAACAGATACATAGACGGAAGCCTTGTGCCGGGCTGGAAAGAATAAGATTTGGCCAATTTTCGGCAAGAAGAAGTGACACTTAACGTCACCCATCCGCTCATTCTTCGTCCTCCCCCGGCTCGATATCGAACTTGGCCAGGCGGTAACGGATAGAGCGGAAGGTGATGCCGAGGAGTTCGGCCGCCTTCTTGCGCACCCCGCCGGTCTTCTCCAGCGCCTTGAGGAGAATGTCCTTTTCGATGCTGCCGAGGTAATCGTCGAGGTCGAGGCCGGTGTCGGGGATCTGCTCCATCTGCCCGGCGTTTGCGGCCGGGCCGCGCTTGAGCTGCACTGGCAAAGCGTCGCTGGTGATCTGGTCGGTCTGACCGAGAACCACGCCGCGCTCGAGCACATTTTCCAGCTCGCGGATGTTCCCCGGCCAGTGGTAGTCGAGGAGGCGCCGCATGGCGTCTTCCGCCACCCGCACCTGCTCCTTGCCGGTCAGCTTGCGAAACAGGTGCTCGATGAGTAGCGGAATATCCTCGCGCCGCTCGCGAAGCGGCGGCAGGTTGATGCGGATGACGTTGAGGCGGTAATAGAGGTCTTCGCGGAAGGTGCCGCGGGCCACCTCCGACTCGAGTTCCTTGTTGGTGGCGGCGGTCAGGCGCACGTCGACCTGAATGTCTTTGGTCCCCCCGACCCGGCGGAACTCCCGCTCCTGCAGCACCCGCAGCAGCTTGACCTGCATCATCGGCGGCAGCTCGCCGATCTCGTCGAGGAACAGAGTGCCGCCGTCGGCCACTTCGAAGAGCCCCGCCTTCTGCAGCACGGCGCCGGTGAACGACCCCTTTTCGTGGCCGAACAGCTCGCTTTCCAGCAGATTCTCCGGAATGGCGCCGCAGTTGATCGGGACGAACGGCTTGTCGCGGCGGTCGCTGTTGAAGTGGATCGCCTTGGCCACCAGCTCTTTGCCGGTGCCGCTTTCGCCGGTTACCAGCACGTTGACCCGGCTGCCGGCCACCTTCTGGATCAGGTCGTAGACCTCCTGCATCGGCTTGCTCTTGCCGATGAGGCTGCCGAAGGAGTAGCGCTTGCCGAGCTCCTGCTTGAGCGCCTGGTTCTCCTGCCGCAGCGCCCGGCGCTCCAGGGCGTTCTTGATGATCAGCTTGATCTCTTCGTTCTTGAACGGCTTGGTGATGTAGTCGTAAGCCCCCTGCTTCATCGCCTCCACCGCCTCTTCGGTGGAGGAGAACGCCGTGATCATGATCACCACCGTCTCCGGCGTCCGCTCCTTGATATGGCGCAGCAGCTCGAAACCATTGAGGCGAGGCATCTTGATATCGCTGATCACCAGGTCATAAGTGACCTCCCGCAGCCGGGCCACCGCCTGGGCGCCATCGGCGACGGCGTCGACCTGATACCCCTCCCGGTGTAGCATGATGGAGAGGATTTCCCGCAGGCTCTCCTCGTCATCGACGATCAGAATGCGATGCTTGGGTTCTTTACTCATTTGGTGGCCGTTCAAAGAAGGGATGTGCCTTGCTGGCGGGGAGATTATAGCGGGAGCGGCACAGGGATTACAACCGTTACAATTTTAATCAGGGCCAGTGGACACAGGGGACAGTCCCTACAATACAGGGACAGCCCCCAGGCGCAAATTCAAAATTCAAAATTCAAAATTCAAAATTCAAAATTCAAAATTCAAAATTCAAAATTCAAAACTCAAAACTCAAAATTGCCCTTAAACCCCTACCCCCGGCAACCGAATGACAAAC
>JACZKF010000156.1 GCA_014860175.1 Desulfuromonadales bacterium
GGTGTGGGCAAGGGGGGCTGAGAGCTGAGAGCTGAGAGCTGAGAGCCTCTAGCCTAAAGCTGGTTTTTTAAGGAGCATGTGATGGCTAAGTTTGCCTGGGAAGCGAAGACCCGTACTGGCCAGGTGCAGAAGGGGGAACTCGAGGCCCCCAATGAGGCGGCGGTCTCGGCGGCCCTGCGGCGCCAGGGGATCATGCCTTCTTCCGTCAAGGAGCGGGGGAAGGGGCTCGACATGGAGCTCAAGATCCCCTGGTTCGAGCCGAAGGTGACGACCAAGGACCTGGTGGTCTTCACCCGCCAGTTCGCCACCATGATCGACGCCGGCCTCCCCCTGGTGCAGTGCCTCGACATCCTCGGCAAGCAGCAGGAGAACAAGGCCTTCAAGAAGATGCTGATCGCCGTCAAGGAGAGCGTCGAGTCGGGCTCGACCTTCGCCGACGCCCTGAAGAAGCACCCGAAGGCCTTCGACGAGCTCTACGTCAACCTGGTGGCGGCCGGCGAGGTTGGCGGCATTCTCGATACCATTCTCAACCGTCTGGCCGCCTATATCGAAAAAGCGATGAAGCTGAAAAAGCAGGTCAAAAGCGCCATGACCTATCCGTCCACCATCGTCGGCATCGCTCTGGTGGTCATCTCGGTGATCCTGATCTTCGTTATCCCGGCCTTTGAGAAGATGTTCGCCGACTTCGGCCAAGCTTTGCCTCTGCCGACTCAGGTTGTCATCAATCTTAGCAATTTCATCCAGAAGTATATTCTGTTGATCATTGGTTTTGTTATCTTCTTGGTTTTCGTTTTCAAGAAGGTTTATGCCACCAACAGCGGGCGGGCTAGAATTGACGACCTGGCGCTCAAGCTGCCGATATTCGGGGTGCTGATCCGCAAGGTGGCGGTGGCCAAGTTTACCCGCACCCTGGGGACGATGATCTCCAGCGGGGTGCCGATCCTCGACGGACTCGACATCGTCGCCAAGACCGCCGGCAACCGGACGGTGGAAAAAGCGATCTACCAGGTCAAACAGAGCATCAGCGAAGGGAAGACGATCTCCGAACCGCTGGAGAAGTCGGGGGTCTTCCCCTCCATGGTCTGCCAGATGATCAACGTTGGCGAGCAGTCGGGATCCATCGACACCATGCTGAACAAGATCGCCGATTTCTACGATGACGAGGTCGACGATGCCGTCGGCAATCTCACCGCCATGATGGAGCCGCTGCTGATGCTCTTCCTCGGCGTCACCGTCGGCGGCTTGGTTATCGCCATGTATCTCCCCATCTTCCAGTTGGCCGGAGCGGCCGGCGGCTGATGGAGCGTCTGCCCGAGGCGACCGATGGCTTTGAACCGACCAGGCGTCAGCTCGCTTGGTTTCTGGTCTCCCGCGTCCTGGTCATCACCCTGTTCCTCGGCGGGACGATCGTCTACCAGCGGCGCATCGGCGATGCCTCGCACCCGGCCCTGCCGTTTCTCTACCTGCTGATCGGCCTCTTCTACCTGCAGACGACCGTCTCGGCGCTCCTGCTCCCGCTGTTTCGCCGGCTCCGGCTCTTTGCCCAGGCCCAGATCAGCTGGGACCTCCTCTTCGCGATTGCCCTGATCTATGTCACCGGCGGCCTGACCAGTCCGTTCTCCTTCCTCTTCATCCTGGTGATCATCAGCTCCAGCGTCTTTCTCTCCCGCCGGGAAGTGCTGTTTGTCGCCTCCGCCGCCGTCATCCTCTACGGCAGCCTCCTCGATCTGCAGTTCTATGGCTATCTTCCCAGGCTTGGCGGTCTCCAGTTCCCCACTGACATCAGCGGCAACCAGGTTTTCTATACGGTCTTCCTCAACGTCATCGCCTTTTTCCTCACCGGCTTTCTCAGCGGCACCGCCTCCGAGCGGCTGCGCCGCAGCGAATCGGCCCTGGAGAAGCGGCAGATCGATTTTCAGGAGCTGAACAATCTCAATCAGGCCATTCTCGGCAACATCACCAGCGGTCTGATGATCGTCAACGCCGCCGGCCGCATCCGCTCCTTCAATGCCGCCGCCAGCAAAATCACCGGCTACCCGCTGGAAGAGGTCTACGACCGGTCGGTCCGGGAGGTCTTCCCCAACCTGCAGATCTTCGACCGCGACGGCTATCTTCTGGTGCCGCGGGGGGAGGCCCAGGTCCGCAACCGCCAGGGGCAGACGCTGATTCTCGGCTATGCCAGCTCGCCGGTTGAAGACCCCGAAGGGAAGACGCTGGGGCTGCTGGTCACCTTTCAGGACCTGACCCAGCTGAAGAAGATGGAAGACCAGCTCAAGCGCGCCGACCGCCTGGCCGCCGTCGGGCGCCTCGCCTCCGGCATGGCGCACGAGATCCGCAATCCCCTCGCCTCCATCAGCGGCTCGGTCCAATTACTGCTGGAAAACCCGCACTCCACCGACCAGGACCGCAAGCTGATGGGGATCGTGGTCAAGGAAGCGAACCGGCTGAGCAACCTGCTGACCGACTTTCTCGGCTTCGCCCGCCCCAAGCCGCCGCGGCCGACGGAGGTCAACATCTCCGAACTGCTCGATGAACTGGCCGGCATGCTCGCCACCGACCCGCGCTTCAACCGGGTGGAGATCCGGCGCGAATACCCTTCCGGGCTGCGCCTGCGTCTCGACCGCCAGCAGTTCTATCAGGCGCTGTGGAACCTGGTGATCAACGCCGTCGAGGCGATGCCGGGCGGGGGGAAGCTGTGGCTGGGGGCCGACTGCGACGGGACGATCGTGGTGGAGG
>JACZKF010000157.1 GCA_014860175.1 Desulfuromonadales bacterium
GCTTCACACTGCTGAAGTTTCGCACCATGCGGGAGAATGCTGAAGAGGGGATCGGGGCGGTCTGGGCTCGCAAGGACGACCCCCGAATCACCCGGGTGGGGGGCTTTTTGCGCAAGACCCGGCTCGATGAGGTACCGCAACTGTTCAATGTGCTCAAGGGAGACATGAGTTTTGTCGGGCCCCGGCCGGAGCGCCCCGAATTTGTCGCCCGGCTCATCGAGGAGATCCCGTACTACTCGAACCGCCACTATGTAAAGCCGGGGGCCACCGGTTGGGCCCAGGTCAAATATCCGTATGGCGCTTCGGTCGAAGATGCCATCGAAAAGCTCCGCTATGACTTGTATTACATCAAGAACTATTCGCTGCTGCTGGATTTCATGATCATCCTTGAAACGGTCAAGGTAGTGCTTTTTGGCCGCGGCGCCCGCTAGAAGAACTGAACGAAGGAGAAGACGACATGATGTTGCGCTGGATTACCGTCATTTTAACCGTTCTGATGCTCTCGATGCCGATTCCGGCGTCGGCTGCCGATTATGTCATCGGCGATGGCGATGTCCTCGACGTGGCGGTCTGGGGAGTCCGAGAGCTCAGCTTCTCGGCCATCGTTCGCCCGGACGGTAAGATCACTGTCCCGGGGCTGGGGGAAGTCACCGCCACCGGCAAGACGCCGCACAAGCTCCAGAAGCTTCTGGAGGAGGGGCTGCGCACCCTGGTGAAAAATCCGATCGTCACCGTCTCGATCCGCCAGATCACCAACAACCAGGTGCATATCTTCGGCGGCGGGGTCACTTCCGGAGTTTTCGACCTGAGCCGCCGCACCACCTTGTTGCAACTGCTTTGCCAGATTTCCAACTTCAGCGAAGCCGATCTGACCAGAGCCTACGTGCTGCGTGACGACAAGAAGGTGAAAACCGGCTTCGATCAGCTGTTTCTCAAGGGCAATGCCAGCGAGGATATGGTGCTGCAGGCTGGCGACGTCATCTTCATCCCGTTGGCCGAGGAGAAGAACGTCTACGTTCTCGGGGCGGTCAACATGCCGCGCTTTATCCCTTACAGGGAAGGGCTGACGGTGATGGAGGCGATTCTTGAGGCCGGAGGGTTCAACAAGTTCGCTCGCCCCAACGATACCCTCATCCTGCGCGACCAGGGGGGGAAGAAGAAATCGATCGAGGTTCGCATGAAAGATCTCGGCAATGGTGACCTGAGCCAGAACGTCAAGCTGCAGGTCGGCGACTATATCATCATCAAAGAAGGGATCTTCTAAGGAGACCGCCATGCCCCCCGCCGACCAGGAGTATCGTAAATATGTCAGCCTCATCGCCCAGCATCGGTTCTTGTTCACCGGGATCGCCGTTCTCGTCTGTACCGTCGGGATTCTCATCGGCTATCTGTTGCCGGCCAAGTATGAGGCCAAATCGACGGTCTTTATCGAGAAGAGCCTGATCACCGATCTGGTGGAGGGGATCGCCGTCACCCAGTCGATGGAGGACCGACTCAAGCTTCTCACCCATGTGCTGTCAAGCCGCAATCTTCTGCAAAAAGTGGTCGACGATCTCGATCTCGATCTGGTGGGGCAGACGGGGAAGGGGAGCCGACTGATCCGCGACTTCCAGAAAAACACCCAGGTCACCGTCAGCCGCGACGATCTGTTTATCATCCAGTACGCCCACCCCAACCCTCGGTTGGCTCGCGATTACGTGAACACCCTGATCCAGAAGTACATCGAGACCAGCCTGGCCGCTACCCGGCAGGAATCTTACGGCGCCAACCGCTTCATGGCCGAGCAAATGGAACATTTCCGCAACAAGATCAAAGAAGCCGAAGACCGGCTGAATCAGTTCACCCAGAAAGAGCCTTATACCCAGTACGTCGACGACAGCGTTCTGATCACCGAACTGCACCAGGCGGAGGCAGCCCTGGACGAACTGCAGCTGCAAAAAGAACAGTTGCTGGCCCGCAGAAGCCAGCTCAATCGGGCGGGGGTCGCTGGCGGGACTTCGGGCGATCATCTGAACCAACTGCAACGCAAACGCGATCAGCTGCTGCTTTTTTACACCGAGAACTATCCGGAGGTGCGGCTGGTCAATGCCGAGATCGAGCAGATCAAGAAAGAGATGAACAGTTACCGCCCGCCGAAAGAGCCGACGGCGGCCGTCGATGCCAGCGGCGATGGGGCCCTTCTCACCATCCAGCTCTCCGCCGTGGGGGCCAGGGAAGGAAAGCTGCAAAAGAGTGTCGAGGAGAGAAAGGCGATCCTCGCTTCGCTGCCGGAGAAGCGCAAAATCTACAACGAACTGGTCCGTGACCGCGACACCTACAAATACACCTACGAACAGCTGGTCTTGCGCCATGGCAAGTCCGAGCTGTCCAAGCAGATGGAAATCCAGGACAAGGCCGGCACCTTCCGGATCGTCGACCCGGCCATCCTGGCGACCAAGCCGGTGTCGCCCAACCGGGTGCCGATCATCCTGTTGAGCCTGGCGGCTGGAGTGGCGGTCGGCTTCGTGGCCATTTTCGCCCTCGATTATCTCGACTCTTCGGTGCGCTCGATCGAAGCGGTGCAGGAGTTGGGATTGCCGCTGCTGGCTCTGATTCCCCAGTTCACAACGACCGAAGAGGCCGAACGCCAGCGGCGCCAAGGGATGGCTTTGACCGCTTTCGTAGTCGTCTATCTGCTAGGGGTATTTGCGGTCCTCACCTTCGAGGTGCTGCAGATCCTCGATGTCCCCGGCATCGACAGTTTTCTGCAGTCCCTGCGGGGGCAGCAGACGGCCAGCCTGGGGGACATCATCCGTAATCTCGTCTGAGGAGGTGTCGCCTTGAGCCGCATCGAAAAAGCCCTGGAGAAAGCCGCACAGCTGCGGAAAAAGGAAAATGGCACCGACTCCAAGCTCGACCAGGTAGTGCGCAGCGCCACCGGTCCAGACCAGCAAGGGGAAGAAGGGGGGCCGGCGAAAATCTCGCACGAGGGGCGGCCGGTGCAGACCCTGCAGATCGATCACCCGATGATCTTTACCTTCAGCGATCCACGCTCCCCCATCGCCGAGGAGTTTCGCAAGCTCAAATCGACCTTGGTCAACCTGGCCCGCCAGGGGGATCTGCGCAAGACGGTGATGATCACCAGCTCGCTGAGCGGGGAGGGGAAGAGCGTGACCGCCATCAATCTGGCGATCACGCTGGCCCAGGAATACGACCATACCGTCTTGCTGGTCGATGCCGACCTGCGCAAACCGAGCATCCACAAATACTTTCATCTGACCCCGAAGGTCGGACTGGCAGATTGCCTGTGCGACGGCCTCGACCTCTCGGAAGCCATCATCCGGACCAACATCGGCAAACTCTCCTTCATCCCCGCCGGACGGGAGGTGGAAAACCCGGCCGAACTTCTCGGGGCGCAGAGAATGAAAGCGCTGGTGCAAGAGATGCGCAACCGGTATCCCGACCGCTTCGTCATCATCGATACCCCGCCGGTGCTGCCGGTGGCGGAGACCAGGTCTCTGAGCACGTATATCGACGGGGTGATCTTCGTCATCCGGGAAGGGATGGTTTCGCCCCAGCATATCAACGACGCCCTCGGGGCGATTCACCGCAAGAAAGTGCTTGGAGTGGTCTATAACCACATCCGCAACGAGTCGCTAAGCGGTCGGTACCACTACTATTATCACGGGTACTGAAATGTATGAATCCTTCTTCGGGTTGACCAAGAAACCGTTCGAATTGGTCCCCAACCCGGATTTTCTTTACAAGAGCCGGACCCATAACAAGGTCGGAATGTACCTTGATTATGCGATGCGGGAAAATACCGGATTCATCCTGTTGACCGGCGAAGTCGGCTCCGGCAAGACCACCATCATTCGCAGTCTGTTGAAAAAACTCGGCCCGGAAGTCCAGGTCTCGAAGGTTTTCAATACCAAACTTAGCTCGGAGGAGTTGCTCGCCACCATCAATGACGATTTCGGTATCGCCATCGAGGGCAAAAACAAGGTTCACATGCTGAAGGATCTGAACCAGTTTTTGATCGACCAGTACGGGACCGGACGCCGTTCGGTGGTGATTGTCGACGAGGCGCAGAATCTGTCGGTCGACTCACTGGAAGAGCTGCGGATGCTCTCCAATCTGGAGACCAATGACGCGAAGCTGTTGCAGATCATCCTGGTTGGACAACCGGAGCTGAAAAGGATTCTCTCCGTCTCCGAGCTGCGCCAGTTGCGCCAGAGAATCAGCATCCACTGTCACCTGCAGTCGCTGAGCCGGGAAGAGATGGAAGCCTATATTTGGCACCGGCTTGATATCGCCGGCAACCGGCAGGCGGTCGAGTTCAGCGACGGCGCCCTGGCCCTGGTCTTTGATTACAGCGGCGGCATTCCCCGCCTCATCAATGTCATGTGCGACTTTCTGCTCCTCTCCGCCTTTACCGAGGAGGTGCGCTTCATTTCCGAGGAACTGGTGGCCGAAGTGGCAGGGGATCCGCAGTTCGAAGGGCAATTTTTCCCCCGCAGCCGCAGGGGCGGGGCGACCTCCACCCCAC
>JACZKF010000158.1 GCA_014860175.1 Desulfuromonadales bacterium
GGCCCAGGCGATGCTGTCGCTGCCGGCCAGCAAAGGGTTCGAGATCGGCTCCGGCTTTGCCGGCGCCCGGATGCGCGGCTCGGCCCACAACGACCCCTTCGTCCGCAAGGGGGAGCGCCTCGGCACCCTGACCAACTACAGCGGCGGCGTGCAGGGGGGGATCAGTAACGGCGAGCCGATTCTCTTCCGGGTCGCCTTCAAGCCGGTGGCGACCATCGGCCGGGCGCAGAAGACGGTCGATCTGGAGGGGAACGAGGTGGTGCTGGCGGCCAAAGGGCGGCACGACCCGTGCGTGGTCCCCCGGGCGGTGCCGATTGTCGAGGCGATGACCTCTCTGGTGCTGATCGATCTGCTGCTGCGCCAACAGGGGCGGCGCCCGGGGTTGCTGCAGGGAAAAGTGTAAATTTTTCCGCTCTCTGTGCCCGGAACCACCTTGACCTGGGCCGATTTTCGGTTTCAGTTGTCGATGGCGGCACAGCCGCCGAAAAGGGCTGGCATCCGCACCGGATTGGAATGACGCGAAGCAATTGATCGAGGAAGCTGCCGCTGGAGGAGTGCACGGGGATGGAGGTCGTGGATCATCTCGCTCTAGCCATCAGTCTGATGGGGGTGCTCATGCTGGCCTGGGGGGCGCTGAAAACCCTGTGGCGCTTCCTGCAGTTGGAGGCGGCGGCGTTCCGGGGGGGAGGGAGCAGCGAGGCCGATTATACGATCCTGCGTCACAGCTTCGGCGGCTACCTGCTCCTCGGGCTGGAGTTTCTGATTGCCGCCGACATTCTGCACACCCTGATCAAGCCCGATCGGGAGGGGCTGATCCTCCTCGGGTCGATTGTCGCCATCCGCACCGTCATCAGCTATTTTCTCAATCGGGAACTGCAGCAGTCGCCGCACCGCACTGACCTGTCGGGAAACGAACCGCCGGTGTCCGGGGAGAGAACGTGAACTATATCGTGCGCGGCATCTTCTGGATCGGCCTCTACCTGCTGCTGGTGCTCGCCCCCCTGTTCGTCCTCCTCCTGGTACCGGCGCCGCCGGGGACCGGTTTTGTCAACGATCTGTCGCTCGCTCTCGGGTTCGCCGGGGCGGCGATGATGGCGGTGATGTTCGTCCTCACCGCCCGTTTCAAGCGGGCGACCGCCCCCTTCGGCATCGACCTCATCTACTATTTTCACCGGCAGATCGCCCTGGTGGCCGTTCTTTTCGTCGTCGCCCATCCGGTGCTGCTGCTGGTGAACGATCCGGGGCTGTGGCCGTATCTGCACCCGGCCGTCAGCCCCCTGTACCTCGATGCCGGTATCGGCTCCCTGCTGGCCCTGCTGGCACTGGTCGGCGCTTCCCTCTGGCGCAAGCGCTTCGGCATCCACTACGACGGCTGGCGGCTGTGGCATCTGATTTTGGCCATTGTCTCCCTGGCGCTGGCCATCTATCACGTGCGCGGCTTCGGCTATTACGTCAACATGCCGTGGAAGCACGGGTTGTGGACTCTCATCGCCCTGAGCTGCCTGCTGATCGTCCTCTACGTCCGGCTGCTCAAACCGGCCCAGCTGCTGCGCCACCCGTATCGGGTCACCGCCGTCGAACAGGAGCGCGGCGACGCCTGGACCCTCACCCTGCGCCCCGAGGGGCATGCCGGCTTCACTTTCGAGCCGGGGCAGTTCGCCTGGCTGACCCTCTGGCACTCCCCCTTTGCCCTCAAGGAACACCCCTTCTCCCTCGCCTCCAGCGCCGAGGAGCGACAGCAGATCCGTTTCACCATCAAGGAGCTGGGTGACTTCACCCGCCGCATCGGCACCGTGCAACCCGATCAATTGGCCTATGTCGATGCCCCCTACGGCGCCTTCAGTATCGACCGGCTGCAGGCGCCGGGGTATGTGTTCATCGCCGGCGGCATCGGCATCGTGCCGATCATCAGCATGCTGCGCACCCTGGCCGACCGTCGCGACCGCCGACCGTTGACCCTGATTTACGGCTACAGCAGCTGGGAGCGGCTGACCCTGCGGGAGGATCTGGAAGCCTTGCAGCAGCGCCTCCAACTGAAGGTGGTCTACGTGCTGGGCGAACCGCATGCCGGGTGGACGGGTGAAACCGGGATGCTCACCACCGAACTGCTGGCCCGCCACCTGCCGCCGGAAAAAACGGAGCTGGACTATCTGATCTGCGGGCCGGTGCCGATGATCCATGCCGTGGAAAGATCGTTGAGCGCCTGCGGGATTTCCCTGATGAAGATCCATTCCGAGCTGTTCGATCTGGTTTGAGAAAGGGGAACCGATGCGTCTTTGGCTGGCTAAAATACTCGCTCTGATCACCGGCCTGCTGATTCTGGCTCTGGCGATTGTGTTCGCGGCACTGCAGAACAGCTGACCCCGGCGCCCCTGAGGAGCTGAAACGACGAACGCCCCGCGAAGGTGCCGGGGCGTCCACTGCCTGCCAAGTGAGCTGCTCAGCCTCTCTTCAACCCCGTTTCCTCTTTCGCTCTTCCATCCACAGATCGACCAGCATCAGGACGACACCGACGCTGATCGCCGAATCGGCGACGTTGAAGGCCGGCCAGTGATACTGATACCAATGCACGTCGATGAAATCGATGACTTCCCCGAGGCGAATGCGGTCGATCAGGTTCCCCAGGGCGCCGGCGAAGATCAGGCAGAGGGTGAACTGCAGCAGCCGCTGATCTTCGCGCAAGGTTCGCAGATACCAGAGAATGCCGCCGAGCGCCACGATCGCCACCAGGATGAAAAAGGGGAGACGAAAGCTGCTGTCGGCCAGAAAGCCGAAAGCCGCCCCCTTGTTGCGCACATGGGTGATGTGGAAAAAGTTCTCCAGCACCGTCACCGACTCGTGCAGCAGAAACGTCGCCTCGATGTAGAGCTTGGTCGCCTGATCGAGGCCGACGATGACGGCGGTGGTGAGCAGCAACAGACGGTAACGGGACACGTTTACTCCGGGGCTGATGAAAAACGCCCGTCTGCGGCGTTGCCTTCGCCTCTCGTCGACGACGTACCTTTCAGGTACGCCTTACTCCGAGCGGCTTCAGGCGCCTTGCATCCGGACATTTTTGATCAGCCTGAAAGATCTGCAGAGGAAAAAAATCTACGCCAAGGCCTGACGGCAGCGGGTGCAGACGCTGGGATGCTCGTCGCTTTGGCCGACTGTCTCCGAGTAGTTCCAGCAGCGCTCGCATTTGTCGCCGGCCGCCTTCTCCACTCTCACTTTCAGTCCCTTGATCTCCTCGCCGGCCACGGCCTCGGTCAGGTTCTCGGCCAGCTCCGCCTGGGAGACGATGAACAAGGTGGCGAGCTGGTGCCGGTAGCTCTCCAGCAGTTGGCGCCATTCGCCGGCCGGAGCTTCGATCTGCACCCGGGCGTCGAGGGAGTGGCCGATGGTCTTGTCGGCGCGGGCCAGCTCCAGCGCCTTGCTCACTTCCGAACGCACCGCCAGCAGCTTTTCGTAGCGGGCTTCCAGCTCCGGATCGAACAGCTGGGCCTCGAAGCGGGGGAAGGTGGCCAGGTGCACGCTCGTTTCGCGCTCGCCGGGGAGATCTTGCCAGATCTCATCGGCGGTAAAGGAGAGGACCGGAGCGATGAGCCGGGTCAGGGCGTCGAGAATCCGGTAGATGGCGGTCTGGGCGCTGCGCCGCTCGAGCCCCTGCTTCGGCGCGGTATAGAGCCGGTCCTTGAGCACATCGAGGTAGAAGGCGCTCATGTCGACGCTGCAGAAGTTATGCACCGCGTGGTACAGGACGTGGAACTCGTACTCCTCGTAGCAGCGCTCGACCCGGTTGACCAGCCCTTCCAGCCGGGAGAGGGCCCAGCGGTCGATCTCCAGCAGCTCGCCGTCGGCAACGCTGTCGGTCGTCGGATCGAAACCGTCGAGGTTGCCGAGGATGTAGCGGGCGGTGTTGCGGATGCGCCGGTAGGCGTCGGCCAGGCGCTGCAGGATCTCGTGGCTGATGCGGATGTCGTCGCGGTAATCCTGGGCCGCCACCCACAGGCGCAGGATTTCGGCACCGTATTTCTTGATCACCTCTTCCGGGGCGATGACGTTCCCCTGCGACTTGCTCATCTTCTTGCCGGCACCGTCGACGACGAAGCCGTGGGTCAGCACCGCCTTGTACGGGGCGGCGCCGCGGGTGCCGATGGCGGCCAGCAGGCTGGAGTGGAACCAGCCGCGGTGCTGGTCGCTCCCCTCCAGGTAGAGGTCGGCCGGAGTGCCGAGATTGTCGCGGCGCTCGAGAACGGCGGCGTGGGAGACCCCGGAGTCGAACCAGACGTCGAGAATGTCGCTCTCTTTGGTGAAGCGATCGTGGCCGCAGTTGGGGCAGGCGGCGCCGGGGGGGAGAAGCTCTTGGGCCTCCTTCTCGAACCAGATGTCGCTGCCGCCGGCTTCGAAGAGGTCGGCGACATGATGCATGCTCTTGCCGTCGGCCAGCGCCTCGCCGCACTTCTCGCAATAAAAGGCG
Source organism: Desulfuromonadales bacterium (assembly GCA_014860175.1). Classification (GTDB taxonomy): domain Bacteria; phylum Desulfobacterota; class Desulfuromonadia; order Desulfuromonadales; family JACZKF01; genus JACZKF01. Next base: position 4,460 of record JACZKF010000158.1, read on the forward strand.
GTGATCGGCACCCCCCAGCTGCGCTGCCGGCTGACGCACCAGTCGGGGCGGTTCTCGATCATGCCGAAGATCCGCTCCCGCCCCCAGCGGGGGATCCATTGCACGTCATTGATCTGCGTAAGCGCCTTTTGCCGCAGCCCGTTCGCCTCCATGGAGATGAACCACTGCTCGGTGGCGCGAAAGACGATCGGCTGCTTGCAGCGCCAGCAGTGCGGATAGCTGTGAGTAACCTTCCCCACTTTGAGCAGCGCCCCGACCTCCTGCAGCTTCTCCACCACCGCCTGATTGGCGGCGGTGATCTTCATCCCGCCGAACAGCTCCACATCGGGGCGGTAACGGCCATAGTCGTCGACCGGGTTGTAGATCTCCAGGCCGTAGCGCAGCCCGGTCTGGTAGTCGTCCTGGCCGTGGCCGGGGGCGGTATGGACGCAGCCGGTCCCCGCCTCGAGGGTGACGTAGTCGCCGAGGACCAGGAGCGAAGGGCGGTCATAGAA
>JACZKF010000159.1 GCA_014860175.1 Desulfuromonadales bacterium
GGCCTGCTCCTATGAGGTACGGGTCTTCGGCGTCCGTTCGGCGATGTCAATTGCCCGGGCGCTGCGTCTTTGCCCGCAGGCGCAGCTGCTGCCGGTGCGGATGTCCCGCTACCAGGAGGCGTCGGCGGCTGTTTTTCGCATTTTCTCCCGCTATACCGATCGGATTGAGCCGGTGTCGAGCGATGAGGCTTTTCTCGACCTCACCGGCTGTGAACGGCTGTTCGGTGCCGCCGCCACGGTCGCCGCCCAGATTCGGGCCGAAGTGCGCCAGGAACTCGGGTTAACGGTGAGTGCCGGGGTGGCTCCCAACAAGTTCCTGGCCAAACTCGCCTCCGAGGCCGCCAAGCCCGACGGTTTGCTGGAGCTGCTGCCGGCTGCGGTTGAGCAATTTTTGCTGCCGCTGCCGGTGGGGCGCCTGTGGGGGGTCGGCGCGGTGACGGCCGAACGGCTTCGCCGCCAGGGGGTGGAGACGGTGGCGGCGCTGCGAGGGGTCGACAAAGCGCTCTTGCGCCGCTGGTTTGGCAGTTCCGGCGAGCTCCTCTGGTTTCTCGCCCGGGGAGAGGATGACCGGCCGGTACAGGCTGTCGAAGGGGCGAAATCGATCGGGGCGGAGGAGACCTTCGCCCATGATCTCAGCGACCCTGACGAATTGCGGCGCGAACTTCTGGCTCTGGCGGAGCGGGTGGCCCGGCGGGTGCGCCGGCTGCAACTGGTCGGTTGCTGTCTTACCCTCAAGGTGAGATATGCCGATTTCGAAACCGTTACCCGCAGCCAGACCCTGGCAGAAGGGATCGACCACGCTCCGGCGCTTTGCCAGGAGGCCGAGGCTCTTTTGGCCCGCACCGAGGCGGGACGGCGGCCGGTGCGATTGCTGGGGGTCACCCTCTCTCGCCTGTGCGCCAAAGGGATCGGGCAGCAATCTTTGTTCCAGGCCGATGGGGAGCGAAAGGAAGCGCTCGACCAGGCGCTTGATCACCTGCACCGGCGGTTTGGCGAAGGGGGGGTCTGTCGGGCTTCTCTCCTCGGGCGCCGGCTGCCGCTCCAGCCGGAGGAAGACTAGCCTGGCGCCGGCCGGGCCCCCGTCCGCCCCTCTTCCAATCTCGAAAGCGCTGCAGGATTAGGAACTTGGAATGGACTTGAGGGGCAAAAAAGACTTGACAGTATATGTATACTGTATACAATAACCTGACCTAATGTTTTTGTCCTGTTTTCTGCGGGAGGCCTATATCCGTGAAACGCAAGCCGATTGAACGCCACCAGACGTTGCGGGAGAAGATCCTGGAGACGATCCGGGATGCCATTCTCAAAGGCTCGCTGCGGGCCGGCGAGAAGGTCGCCGAGCCGGAGCTCGCCGAGCGTTTCGGCATCAGTCGCACCCCCATCCGGGAGGCTTTCCGCCAGCTTGAATCGGAAGGGTATCTGACCGTCATTCCCCGCAAAGGGGCGGTGGTGACCTCCCTGTCCGAGCGCGATGTGGAGGAGTTCTACGCCATCAAGAGCATCCTCGAGGGGTACGCTGCGCAAATGGCGGCGGTAAAACTCTCGGATAAGGATCTCGATCGTCTGGAGGCGATCAACGAGCGTCTGGGGCAGTTGGCCCGGGAAGGGGACGTGAAGACCTTTTTTCGGGTGCACAACGAGTTCCACGAACTCTTCATCCGCGCCGCCGGCAACGACAAACTGCTGGAGCTGATCAATCAGCTGATGATGAAGTTCAATCGTCTGCGGATGGCCTCTCTTTCGTTGCCCGGACGGATGGAGATCTCGGTGCAGGAACACCGCAAGGTGATCGAGGCGTTCAAGGAACACGACGGCGAGAAAGCCGACAAACTGGTCAGCAAGTCGGCCGCCTATGGCGGTCAAGTGCTGATTCAGAGCATGGCCCGCGAAGAAGGCAGACGGGTCGAACCCTCGGTGCTGCGCCGGATGATCGACGTCTGATTCGACCTTGGAGGCCGCTCCGAGCTGCCGGAGAGCGCCCCCTTCTCCCCCTCCCCCATCTACTATCTGACCGGCCATGACCTGGGTCGTCCTGGCGCTGCTGACGGCACTGTTCGAATCGGCCAAGGA
>JACZKF010000160.1 GCA_014860175.1 Desulfuromonadales bacterium
CTGCTGGAGGGAGCAGGCATCGAGGGTGGTCGGGGAGAGCGCTTCGATACGGGGGAGCAGTTCCAGTACCCGGAAGGTCGTGGCCGGGGTCCGGGCACCGCTGGGCTCCCGCAGAACCAGGGCGTACTCCCCTTCCGGCAACTCAGGGACGTCGAAAAACAGCCGCTTCTCCTCCACTGCCGCCGGCGTAAGTCGCGACGACCCCAGGAACAGCTGGATATCGGCAGAAAAGGGGCCGCCGGTGAGGGTGACCCGCCGCTCCGGTGGGGCGGCCACCGGGGCGATGGAAGTCACCTCCAGAGCCCAGGCGGCAGAGGAGGGGAGGCACGCAATGGCCAACAAAACGAAAAGGATGCGCATGATGGTCTCCTTTTCTTTGATTCTAGCTGGTAAGTAGCGGCAATGCGAGGTGAGCCGGTCAGCAGCCCGGCTTTTTTCGGCGGGTCAGTGGCGGGCCGAAAGGAGCAGCCAGAACCCCAGCATGCCGAACAGGAGGTTGGCCGCCCAGGCGGCCACCACCGGGGAGAGGACCGAGGAATAGCCGAAAGCCTGCAGCATGGCCTGGACGATGAAATAGGCGATGCCGATGCCGACGCTAAGCGTCACCCCCATGGCCAGCCCGGTGTTGCGCCCCTTTTGCAGGGCAAAAGGGATGCCGAGAAAGGCCAGGATGATGCAGGCAAAGGGGGTGGCCAGGCGCGTATGCAGGTCGACCCGGTAGCGGGTGGCGTCGTACCCTTCGGCCTGCAATCGGTCGACCAGGCGGTAGAGGTCGCGAATCCCCAACTCCAGGTTCTGCTCATCCGGAATGGCGAAGTCTTCGGGCGATCTGGCGAAGGGCCAGAAACTCTCTGCCAGGTGGTCGATCTGCGTCGATTCGTCACCGCCGGCAGCGAACTCCCGCACTGTTACCTGCCGCAGCAGCCAGCCGTCACCGTTGTAGACCGCGTCGCGGGCATCGGTTCGGGTCAGCAGCCGGAATTCGGCGTCCATCTGCAGCAAGGTGATCCCCTCGAGAGCCCGGTGCTCGGGAGTCGCCAGCCGCACGTGGATCAAGGTGTCTCCTTCGCGCAGCCACAGGTTGTCGCGGCGCAGGCTTTTTTCCGCTTTGCCCTTGACTTCCACCTCCAGTACCCGGTTCATGACCCGGCTCGTCGTCGGCACCAGGAACTCGCTGGCAATCAGCATGAACACGGTAGCCGCCGCGGAAGCGGCCAGCAGGGGGGCGGCCACCCGCCATAGGCTGATCCCCCCGGCGCGCATGGCAGTCAGTTCGCTGGTGCGGGAGAAGCCGCCCAAGGCGAGAAATACCCCCATGAGGACCGCCAGCGGGAGCACCTGGACGACGATCACCGGCAGTTTGCTGGCGAAATAGAGCAGGTAATGGTGCAAGCGGGCCTGATGGCTGAGGAAATTATCTATTCGTTCAAAGAAGTCGACCAGCAGGTACAGGCCGGCAAAGGCGGCCAGGGAGAGGAAGAAGATCCGTCCGAAAGAGGCCAGGACATAGCGGTCGAGCTTCCTCATCGCCACCGTCCCGGCAGGCCGCGGGAGAGCCACCGGCGCCAGAGGCGCCCGAGCGCCTCAGGGAGCCAAAACGGCCTCTCCTGCGCGGTTCGCACCAGCAGGTGGCTGCCGCCAAGGAGGAACAGCAGGTTGGGGAGCCAAAGAGAGACGATGGCCGGTACCGCCGTTTTGGTGGCGACGGTTTCCGCCAGCGAGAAGAGCAGATAGTAGACCAGAAAAACCGCCAGCCCCAGAGCAAAGCCGCCGCCTTTGCCGGAGCGCTGCGACTGGATGCCGAGAGGGACTCCGACCAGGGCGAACAGCAGCGGCGCCAGCGGGAGGGTGAGCCGTTGGTGCAGTTCTATCTGCAGGGCTCGGCGCTCGCCGGCTTCGTCCACGGTTCCCAGGCGCCCGAGCAGTTCGCCGGTCAACATCTCCTTGGCTTTTTTTGGCCGCTGTTCCTGGGCGGTGGCCTGCTGCCCCAGATGGAGGTTGACGTCATAGATACGAAAGTCGACTTGTTGATAGCTCTCCCTGGCGGCTTCCAAGGGGCGCCGGTGAATGGTGCCGTTTTCGAGGCGCAGGGTCAAGGTCAGGGCCTCGGCATCGGAGATAATGCGCCCCGACTGGGCGAGGATGACCGAGGGGGTGCTGCCGACCCGCTCATCCGAGATCATTACCCCTTGCATCCGGCTGCTGCGTTCGTCGACGTCATTGGCGTAGATGACCAGCCCGGTGAATTCGTCGTTGAACACCCGCGGCAAGATGCCGATGTTGGCCCGGCTGGCGGCAATCTGGAATACTTGCTGGCGAAAGGCGGCATTGCCGGCCGGTTCGGCATAAAGGGTGAGGAAAGCGGTGGCCAGGCTGGCCACCAGGCCCAGGGCCAGCACCGGCTTGAGCATGCCGTAGAGACTGAAGCCGGAGGCCTTCAGGGCGACGATCTCGCTGTCGGCGGAGAGGCGGCTGAAACCAAGCAGGACGCCGAGGAGGAAGGCCAAGGGGATGGTGATGACCAGAAAAGCGGGGAGCAGCAACGCGAACAGCCGGCCGATTTCGGCCAGCGGCACCCCCTTGTTGATGACCATCTCCGCCAGCTTGAGAATCCGCCCCATGAACAGGACGAAAGTGAAGATGAGCAGGCCGAGTCCGGCCGGGATGGCGGTCTCCTGCAGCAGATAGCGGTGGATCCGGTAGGTTGACATGACCGGCAATGATAGTACAGAAGAGGGCGGTTGTAAACCAGCTTCGAGCCATTTTCTGCTTGCCTTGGTGGGGTCGCCATGGTATAGGAACACGTTACTAAATCGCACGCCCACGGACTCGGCGGAGGTCCCCTACAGGGGTTCCGGCGGGGGAGAAGGGGGCGGAGGCCTAAAACCAAGGAGAACCAGATGTCCCAGATCACCATGAAACAACTGCTGGAGGCCGGCGTCCATTTCGGCCATCAGACCAAGCGCTGGAACCCGAAGATGAAGCCCTATATCTTCGGCGCCCGCAACGGCATCTACATCATCGACCTGCAGAAGACCGTCCGCTATTTCAAGACCGGCTACCAGTTCCTCAAGGAGACGGTGGAAAAGGGGGAGCGGGTTCTCTTCGTCGGCACCAAAAAGCAGGCCCAGGACGCCATTCGGGAAGAAGCCGAGCGGGCCGGGCAGTTTTTCGTCAACAACCGTTGGCTCGGCGGCATGCTCACCAACTTCTCCACCATCAAGGGGAGCATCGACCGGCTGAAGAAGCTGGAGGTCATGTCGCAGGACGGGACCTATCAGCTGGTCACCAAGAAAGAGGCGCTGGAACTCGACCGGGAGCGGATCAAGCTGGAGAAAAGCCTTGGCGGGATCAAGGGGATGCACCGCCCGCCCGGCGCTATTTTCATCATCGATCCGAAAAAAGAGCAGATCGCCGTCAAGGAAGCCCGTAAGCTTGGCATCCCGGTGGTGGCGGTGGTCGATACCAACTGCGACCCCGAGGAAATCGACTACATCATCCCCGGCAACGACGATGCCATCCGGGCCATCCGTCTGTTCGCCGCCCGCATGGCCGACGCCTGCCTCGAAGGGGGCCAGGCCCGTGAAGTCTCCCTGCGTACCGACGCCGAAGGGGATGAGCCGGAAGCGGCTGCCGAGGGCGCGGCTCCGACTCCGGTCGCGCCTGCTGCTGCCGAAGCCTAACCAAGCTGTCTCAAATTAAGGGCGTCCCGGGATCCGGGCGCCCTTTTCCCCGCCGCGGAAATTTTCGCCCCAGTAACGATTTTCAACGGGCTCTGTCCCGTTAAGCAATTTTGGAGGAACGATCGTGACGATAACTGCATCGATGGTCGCCGACCTTCGCGCCAAGACCGGCGCCGGCATGATGGACTGTAAAAAAGCTCTCGCCGAGGCCAATGGCAGCATGGAAGAGGCGGTCGACATTCTGCGCAAAAAGGGACTTTCCGCCGCCGCCAAAAAAGCGAGCCGGGTGGCCGCCGAAGGCTCGGTGGTCACGGCTGGCGAGGGGAACCTCGGAGTGGTGGTGGAGGTCAATGCCGAAACCGACTTCGTCGCCAAAAACGAAAGTTTTCAGAAGTTTACCGCTGGCGTGGCGAAGGCGGTCCTGGACCAGGCGCCGGCCAATCTGGAGGCGCTCAAAGCCCTCCCGTTCCCCGGCACCGATCGTACGGTGGAAGAGGAGCAGGTCCATCTGGTCGCGACCATCGGCGAAAACATCCATGCCCGGCGCTTCGCCCGGTTCGAAGTGGCGGCCGGCGTCGTCGCCTCCTATGTGCATGGGGCCGGCAAGATCGGCGTTCTGGTCGAACTCGCCACCGACAAAGGTGACGATGAGCGGGTCGGCGCTGTCGCCCGTCAACTGGCCATGCACGTGGCGGCCGCCAACCCCCAGTTTCTTTCCCGGCAAGAAGTGCCGTCCGACGTCCTGGAGCGGGAGAAAGAGATCTACCGAGCCAAGGCCAAAGAGAGCGGCAAGCCTGACAATATTCTCGAGAAGATCATCGAAGGGCAGATCAACAAGTTCTTCGGGGAAATTTGTCTGCTGGAGCAGGCCTATGTCATCGATCCCGATCTGAAGGTACAAAAAGTGGTCGACAACCTCGCCAAAGAGATCGGCAGCGAGGTGAAACTGACCCGTTATGCCCGTTTCCAGTTGGGTGAGGGGGTCGAGAAGAGAGAAGACGATTTCGCGGCCGAAGTGGCCAAGCTCAGCAAATAGTGCCTATCAGCGAGAGCCTGGATATGGATGAAGGCCAACCGAAATTCCGTCGCATCCTCCTCAAGATCAGCGGGGAGGCGCTTGCCGGCGACCTCGGCTACGGGATCGACCCGGAGGTGATCTGCACCATCGCCTCCGAAGTGCGCGACGTGATTGCCATGGATGTTCAGGTCGCCATGGTGATCGGCGGCGGCAACATCTTCCGCGGAGTGGCCGCCGCCTCCCGCGGCATGGACCGCGCCAGCGCCGACTACATGGGGATGCTGGCGACGGTGATGAACAGTCTGGCCATGCAGGACGCCCTGGAGAAAGTCGGCGTTCTGACCCGGGTGCAGTCGGCCATCGAGATGCAGGAGGTCGCCGAACCGTACATCCGGCGCCGGGCGGTTCGCCACCTGGAGAAAAAGCGGGTGGTCATCTTCGCCGCCGGCACCGGCAATCCCTACTTCACCACCGACACGGCCGCCAGTTTGCGGGCCATGGAAATCGGGGCCGAAGTCATTCTCAAGGCGACCAAAGTCGACGGGGTCTATACCGCCGATCCGCTGAAAGACCCCACGGCCACCAAATACCCGAGCCTGACCTACCTGGAGGTGCTGAAAAAAGGGCTTCAGGTCATGGATGCTACCGCCACCTCCCTCTGTATGGACAACAATCTGCCGATCATCGTCTTCGACCTGACCCAGCGTGGCAACATCAAGAAAGTGGTCATGGGGGAGCATATCGGCACCATCGTCAAAGGAGTTTAATCCATGGTGAAGGATGTTGTCGACAAGACTCGGGCCGGGATGGAGAAGTCGCTCGAGGCTCTGCGAAAAGATTTCACCCGCGTGCGTACCGGGCGGGCTTCGGTCACCTTGCTGGACGAGATCCGGATCGATTACTACGGGACCCCGACGCCCCTAAGCCAGATAGGAACGCTCATCGTGCCGGAACCGCGTCTGATTACCATTCAGCCGTGGGAGAAGAAACTGATCCCCGATATTGAAAGAGCCATCCTCAAATCGGACCTGGGACTCAACCCGACCTCGGACGGCAACCTGATCCGGATCGTCATCCCGGCGCTGACCGAAGAGCGGCGCAAGGAGATGGTGAAGCTGACCAAGCGGATGGGCGAGGAAGCCAAGATCGCCATGCGCAACTCACGCCGCGATGCCAACGAGGCTCTGAAGAAACTGGAGAAAGGGAAGGAGATTTCGGAAGACGATCTCAAGCGCGGTGAAAAAGAGGTCCAGGAGTTGACCGACAGCTATGTTAAAAAGGTGGACGACGTGGTCGCCGCCAAGGAAAAGGAAGTGATGGAAATCTGATCCCGCTTCCCTATATGACCCCCAGAAAAGGAGAGAAACAATGAAAATCACTGATGAATGCATCTCCTGCGGCACCTGCGTCGACACCTGCCCGTTGGGTGCGATCGCTGAATCCGGCGACAAGTACGCCATCAACGACGATTGCACCGACTGCCGCGCCTGCGCCGACAGCTGCCCGGTCAACGCCATCGTCGACTGATTAAGACAGGGGTGCCGGTGACGGCACCCCTTTTTTCCACACACCTTCCTTGCCCGCCACGGGCTTTCATGTTATTTTCTCTCTTTCGCCATTGCCAATTCCGGACCTATTCCGCATGCGTATTCCCTGCCACCTGGCCATCATTATGGACGGCAACGGCCGTTGGGCCGAAAAACGTCGCCTGCCGCGGATCCTCGGCCATCGCCGGGGGGTCGAGACGGTGCAGGAGATCGTCCGGGAATGCCGGGCCCTTGGAGTGCGCTATCTGACCCTGTATGCCTTCAGTTCGGAGAACTGGCGACGGCCCGAGGACGAGGTGAGTGCTCTCATGGGTCTCCTCGGCAACTACCTGCGAAGTGAGCTGACCAGCATGCTCGAGCAGGGAATTCGTCTCAAGGTCATCGGTGAAACCACCCGTCTCCCGGGTGAAGTGCGTCAGGTTCTGGAGGAGACGGTGGCCCGCACCGCCGGCAATCGGGAGATGACCTTGACCCTGGCACTCTCCTATGGGGCCCGCAACGAACTGGTGCGGACGGCCAGGCGGCTGGCGGAAGCGGCCCTGGCGGGGCGGCTGGCGCCGGAAGCCATCGATGATCAGACCTTCACCGAAGCTCTCGATACGGCCGAACTCCCCGATCCCGACCTGCTGGTCCGGACCAGCGGCGAGATGAGGATCAGCAACTTCCTGCTTTGGCAACTCGCCTACACGGAACTCTACTTCACCGACGTTCTCTGGCCCGATTTTTCCCGCCAGGAGTTGCACCAGGCGCTGCTGGAATTCGGGCGCCGCCAGCGACGATTCGGTCTGACCGGTGCCCAGGTGGAGGAGAGCCATTAAACAGCGAATCCTGACCGGACTTATCCTCCTCCCACTGCTGGTTCTGTTCATCGGCTTCGCCAGCCCCGCTCTGTTCAATCTGCTGGTCTACGCGGTGGTGTTGTTGGCCCTGGTTGAATTTTTCACCATGGGCCTGCCGGCAGAACCGGTCACGGAGCGTTACCTCGCCATCGCTGCCGGCACTCTGCTGACCCCCTTCCTGGTAGTCGCCGATGAGGCGGTCAAGATGGCGGCACTGACGCTGCTCTTTATATTCCTGGCGATCTTCTTCCTGTTGCGTTTTCGGGATCTGCAGACGGTGGTGCAGCGTCTCGGGATGATCACGCTCGGTATTTTCTACCTCCCCCTGCTGCTCAGCTACCTGCCGCTGCTGCGGGAGTTGCCGGCTGGCCGCGAGTGGATCTTCACCGTCTTGCTGCTGGTAATGGCTGGCGATACCGCTGCCTATTTCATCGGTGTTCGCTTTGGCCGGCGCAAACTTTATCCGGCGATCAGCCCCAACAAGAGTGTCGAAGGGGCGATGGGGGGGCTGCTTGGCAGTCTGGGCGGCGCCGTGCTGGCCAAAATCGCGTTTTTTCCTGCCCTGCGCCTGTTCGACTGTCTGCTGCTCGGTTTGGCTGCCGGAGTCGTGGCGCAGCTTGGCGACCTCTTTGAGTCGATGCTCAAGCGCAGCTTCGGGGTGAAGGATTCGGGGCGGCTGATTCCGGGGCATGGGGGGATTCTCGACCGGCTCGATAGTCTGCTGTTTGCCTTCCCGCTGGTCTATTTCTACGCCTTATGGATTTTTCGCTTCTAAACGGCCGAAGGTGGGCGAACTCCTGACCCCCACTACTTTCTTTGCGAGTTGATCCATGAAAAATCTTGCCATTCTCGGATCGACCGGTTCAATTGGGGTCAGCACTCTGGAGCTGGTGGCCGACCATCCGGACCGCTTTCAGGTGACTACCCTCACTGCCGGGAACAATCTGGCGCGTCTGGAGCAGCAGATTCACCAGTTCAAGCCGCGTACCGTCGCCGTCCTCACGGCCGAAGACGCCCGCCGGCTGCGTTCGCAGATCGGTCCCGGGGGGCCGGACGTGCTTTACGGCATCGAAGGGATGATCGCCTGCGCCACGGCCGCCGAGGTCGACATGGTGGTGTCGGCTATCGTCGGGGCCGCCGGCCTGGTGCCGACCATGGCGGCCATCGAGGCCGGCAAGGACATCGCCCTGGCCAACAAGGAGACTCTCGTCATCGCCGGGTCGCTGGTCATGGAGGCGGTGGCGCGCCGCGGCGTGCGTCTGCATCCGGTCGACAGCGAACACTCGGCTATCTTCCAGTCGCTTCAGGGGCACCGGCGGGGCGATGTCCGGCGGCTGATCCTTACCGCCTCCGGCGGACCGTTTCGGGACCGGGCGCTGTCCGAACTGCGGCAGGTGACGCCGGCCGATGCCCTGGCCCATCCCAACTGGCAGATGGGGCGCAAGATTTCCATCGATTCGGCGACCATGATGAACAAGGGGCTGGAGGTCATTGAGGCGCGCTGGCTGTTCGATCTGCCGGCCGAGCAGATTGCCGTGCACATCCATCCGCAGAGCATCGTCCACTCCATGGTCGAGTATATCGACGGTTCGGTGATCGCCCAGATGGGGATCCCCGACATGAAGACCCCCATCGCCTACGCCCTCTCCTATCCTGAACGGCTGGCGCTTAATCTTCCTCCCCTCGACCTGTGCGCCCTCGGGAACTTGACCTTTTCGCCCCCCGACCTGCAGCGCTTTGCCTGTCTGGCCCTCGCCTATGAGGCGCTGCGCCTCGGGGGGACGGCGCCGGCGGTTCTCAATGCCGCCAATGAGGTGGCGGTGGCGGCTTTCCTGGCCGGCGAAATCGATTTTCTCCACATCCCGGAGGTGATCCGGGCAACCCTCGACCAGCATTCGGTGCAGCCCCTCGGGCAGATCGACGAAGTGCTGCGGGTTGACCGCTGGGCTCGCGGCCAGGCCCGTCGTCTCATTCAACCTATCAATACCTGACCGGAGGATGCATGCTCACTGTCATCGCTGGCATTCTCATGCTGGGAGTTCTGATCTTCGTTCACGAACTCGGCCATTTTTGCGTTGCCAAGCTGTCGGGGGTCAAAGTCCTTAAATTTTCCCTCGGTTTCGGCCCACGCCTGCTCTCCCGCCAATGGGGGGAGACCGAGTACATGATCTGCGCCATCCCCCTGGGCGGTTACGTACAGATGCTCGGTGAAGGCGGCGGGGAAGAGGGGGAGACGGCCAGCGGGGAGTTGCCTCCGGAGGAGAAAAGCCGCTCCTTTGCCGACCAGCCGGTTTCCCGGCGGACGGCCATTATTGCCGCCGGTCCGTTCATGAACCTTGCTCTCCCCTTTCTCATTCTGCCGATCGCCTTTCTGGTCGGGGTACAACTCCCGGCTTTTCTCGACCAGTCCCCCTCCGCCGGCTACGTGGTGGAAGGGTCGGTGGCGGCCGAGGCCGGCTTTCAGGCCGGCGACCGCATTGTGGCGGTGAACCAGGATCCGACTCCGACCTGGACCGCCGCCAACCGGGCGCTGATCGGCCACACCGGTTCGCCCCTGCGCTTCACCGTCGTGCGTGGCGAGGAGGAGCTGACCCTCCCGCTGCAACCGGAAGAGAGTGCTCTGGAGGGGTTGCAGTCGATCGGTATCCTGCCGCCGCAGGAGCCGGTGATCGGGGCCCTGGCCCCGGGGATGCCGGCGCAGGAGGCCGGCATCGAAGTGGGCGACCGCATCGTCGCCATCGGCGACTCCCCGATCCAGTCGTGGTACGACCTCAAACGGGTCATCCAGATCGCCGGGGGCAAGCCCCAGATCTTTACCGTCGAGCGGCAAGGGGAGGCGCTGCAGTACGAGATCAAGCCGGTACGGGAAGAGACCAACGGCGCCGATTTTCTCATCGGTATCGCCCCCTCCCAGGAGACCACCTTCAAGCGTTTCGGGCCGGTGGAGGCGATCCGTGCCGGTGCTGAACGGAGCATGGAGCTGATCCAGCTGACCCTGGTCTTCATCCAGAAGATGGTGGCCGGTCACGTTTCAACCAAAAATATCGGTGGGCCGATCACCGTCGTGCAGATTGCCGGCCAGGCGGCGCAGACCGATCTGGCCAGCATCCTCTCGGTGCTGGCGTTCCTCAGCATCCAGCTCGGTATCCTCAACCTGCTGCCGATTCCGATTCTCGACGGCGGTCACCTGTTCTTCAATTTCTACGAACTGGTGTTCCGTCGCCCCCTGTCGCTGCGCACCCGGGAGATTGCCCAGCAGGTCGGCCTGATGCTGATCCTGTTGCTGATGGTTCTGGCTTTTTACAACGACATCATGCGCCTGTTCCTCGGAGGGCAGTGATGCCCGAATTGATTCTGACCGTCGACACTGCCACTACCGCTGGCAGCGTGGCGGTGAGCCGAGGCGAGCTTCTTCTTGGCGAGATCGTGCTGCAGACTCCGGCCAATCACACCGATCGGCTGCTGCTGACGATCCGGCAGCTGCTCGCCGATCTGGGGCTCACCATCGCTGAGTTCGATGCACTGGCGGTCGTGCGCGGCCCCGGCTCCTTTACCGGGCTGCGGGTCGGGATGGCCACCGTCAAAGGGCTCGCCCTGGCCATCGACCGGCCGGTGGTCGCCGTCTCTTCCTTGCAGGCCCTCGCCCTGCAGGCCCCCTTGCCCCGCCACCCGGTCTGTGCCTTGATCGATGCCCGCAAAAAGGAGGTTTATGCCGCCCTCTACCACTGGCAAGGCGGGATGCCGAACCTGCTGGGGGAGGAGGCGGTCCTGGCGCCGGAAAAGCTGCTCGAGCAGCTGGCCGGCGAGGTGCTGTTTCTCGGCAACGGCGCCCTGGTCTATCGCACCTTGATCGTTCGCCACCTCGGAGCGCGCGCCCACTTTCTCCCCTGGCCGCTGCAGCTCCCCCGGGCTTCCCATGCCGCCTGCCTTGCCCTGTCCGATCTGCGCAGCGGCCGGGCGGTCCCTTTGGCGCAGCTCGCCCCCTGCTACATTCGCCCTTCGGAGGCGGAATTGCTCTTCTCCACCGCTTCGGAGGGCTTCATTGAAGGTTGACATCGAAGGGGCGTTTGGATATTGTAGAGCCAGGTTTTTGCTCTTTTCCAACCCCTTTCCTGGGAGGTGCGCGATGGAGGAACTGGATCAGACCATGGTGCAGCAGTTGGTGGATGAAAGCCCTCGGTTTCGGTTGCTGTATGAGGAACATCTGCTGCTCGAAAAAGAACTGAGGAACTTCGACTCTCGCCCCTACCTCTCTCCCGACGATGAAATCGAAAGGAAAAAAGTCCAGAAAATGAAATTGGCCGGCAAAGACGAGATGATCCGCATTCTCCGCAGCAAGAACACCAGCCAATAAGATCATAATGGGTTTGGGCAACCGCCCGAGCCCTTTTGAATATTGCGGGCCGCTCCGGCGGCTCAAAAACAACATGCGGGTCCCCAGCGGATGCGCAGACAGGGGCGTTTGCGCCCCTGTCTTTATTATCTGGGGACGAACCTGGAAGGATTGATAGATCAATGACTAAGCGCAGCGACCTGATCACCAAGGGTTTCGAGCGAGCGCCGCATCGGGCACTGTTGATGGGAACCGGCGTTCCCCGCGACCAGATGGACCGCCCCTTCATCGGCGTGGCTACCTCTTTTACCGACCTGATTCCTGGTCATATCGGCATGCGCGACCTGGAGCGCTATATCGAAAAGGGGGTCCACACCGGCGGCGGTTACTCCTTTTTCTTCGGTATCCCCGGCGTCTGTGACGGGATGGCCATGGGGCATCGGGGGATGCACTACAGCCTGCCGACCCGGGAGCTGATCGCCGACATGATCGAGTCGGTGGCCGAGGCGCATCGCCTCGATGGTCTGGTGCTGCTGACCAACTGCGACAAGATCACCCCCGGCATGCTGATGGCGGCGGCCCGCCTCGACATCCCCTGCATTGTCGTCACCGCCGGGCCGATGATGGCCGGTCGCGGCCGCGAGGGGCGGCGGTTCTCCTTTGTCACCGACACCTTTGAAGCCATGGCTCGCTACCGGGCCGGGGTGATCGATGCCCAAGAGCTGCAGATGTGCGAGGATCAGGCCTGCCCCACCGCCGGTTCCTGCCAGGGGCTGTTCACCGCCAATACCATGGCCATCCTGACCGAAACCATGGGGATGAGCCTGGTGCGCTGCGGCACCGCCCTGGCGGTCTCCTCCCTCAAGCGGCGCATCGCCTTTGCCTCCGGCGAACGGATCGTGGAGCTGGTCAAGCAGGGGATTACCCCCCGGCAGATCATGACCCTGGCAGCCTTTGAAAACGCCATCCGGGTCGACCTGGCCCTGGGGGGCTCGTCCAATACCGTGCTGCATCTGCTGGCCATTGCCCGCGAGGCCGGGGTCGACCTCCCCCTGGAAGCTTTCGACCGGCTCGGGCGGGAGACCCCCCAGCTCTCTTCCATGAATCCGGGGGGGACCTACTTCATGGAAGACCTCGATGCCGCCGGCGGCGTGCCGGGAGTTCTCTGGCAGCTGCGCGACCGGATCAACGACAACCCTACCTTGACTGGGCCGACGGTGATGGAGATCGTCGCCTCCGTCGCTTCCGTCGACGACGAAGTCATTCGGCCGGTGACCGATCCGGTGCGGCCGGAAGGGGGGATCGCCATTTTGCACGGCAATCTCGCCCCCGACGGCGCCGTGGTCAAACAATCCGGGGTTTCCGAGCAGATGATGGTCTTCGAGGGGCGGGCCCGCTGCTTCGACTCGGAAGAAGCCGCCATGGAAGCGTTGATGGCGGGGCAGATCGTCGCTGGCGACCTGGTCGTGATCCGCTACGAAGGGCCCAAGGGG
>JACZKF010000161.1 GCA_014860175.1 Desulfuromonadales bacterium
CGGCCGCCAGGGTGGAGGAGAAGAGCGAGGAGGTCGGGCAGATGTGTCTGCTGTAGCTTCGAGTTCTGGGTTTTGCGTTACTCTTGAATCTCACTCTGCAAGTCTAAAAGGAGCGGCCATGGCGGAGAGTTGCATTTTTTGCCGGATTCTGGATCGGGAGATCCCGGCCAAGGTGGTTTACGAAGATGACCGGGTGGTGGCCCTGGAAGATCTCAACCCCCAGGCACCCTTTCATCTGCTGATTGTCCCCCGCAAGCACATTCGCACCACTCTCGACTTGAGCACCGCCGACAACGAGCTGATCGGTCACATTTTTCAGGTTGCGGGAAAACTGGCGCACGACCTCGGTTTTGCCGAGGATGGCTTCCGGGTGGTCAACAACTGCAACGAAGGGGGAGGGCAGTCGGTCTGGCACCTGCATTTCCACCTGCTCGGCGGCCGCGACCTCAGTTGGCCGCCGGGGTGAAAAGGAGGCAAGGCTAGTAGGTAATCACGAATTTACAGCTTGCCCTGTTCCGGCCGGCCGGCGCGCTGGATCTCTTCCCGCTCCGCGTCTTCCTTGCATTCGACGCAAAATGGCGTGAAGGGCTGCACCTCCAGCCGTTTCATCGGTATCGGTTCGCCACAGCGCTCGCAGGTGCCGTAGCTCCCTTCATCGAGGCGGCGCAGCGCCTCGTCGATCAACATGATCCGCTCCCGGTGGTTGTCGCTGAGCAGGTGCAGGAAATCGGTCAGGGAGATGTTCATGCTCATGTCGCCGGGGTCGGGCACTCCAGAATCGACCAGGGCGGCGGCCTCGGCCTTTTTCTGCCGGATTTCCATCAGCAGGCTCTCGCGGTCCTGCAACAGCTGCTTGCGGATGGCCTCCATCTGTGTCTGTCGCACGGGCAACTCCTTTCGCTGACAACGACTATCCCCCCAAGATTAATGCCTCGATGGTCCTTGTCAAACCTCGCTAGAGGGTTGCCGGAGACAGCAAACTCATTTAGTATGGGAGATCTTTTCCGAGGTGTCCCCCGGGGCTTGCCCCGGCAGTGTGGAGGTCGTGTGGCAGAGGTGGCAGATCAAGGCGCTGAGCGCTTGGAACAACGCCTGATCAACGAGATGATGGAGCTGCTGGTCACCCACTACGGCGGAGGGCTGAGCGAGGTGGACCTCGATCGCGGCATCGATACCTTGCACCGGGCCGTGGAGACCGCCCGAGCCTCCCACTCGGGGCAGTTTCGCAAATCTGGCGAACCGTATCTGTTCCACCCTTTGCGGGTGGCCCACCGGGCCGCTCGGCACTGGATGGATTTTGCCTCGGTGCTGGCCGCCATTCTGCATGACGTAGTCGAAGACAGCCCGCTGACCCTGGCGGAGGTGGAAGCGGAATTCGGGAGCGAAGTCGCCCTGCTGGTCAACGGATTAACCAAGTCTTCCGCCACCGACCTCAGCCGGGAGGCGCTGAAGGCGGAGACTTACCGCAAGCAGTTGCTGGTAGCGATCGAGGATGTGCGGGTCCTATGCCTCAAGTTCTGGGACCGGATGGACAACCTGCAGACCATCAGCGCCCTCAACCCCCAGAAACAGTCGCTGATCGCCGAAGAGACCCGCACCATCTATGTCCCCCTGGCCCGCCATCTGGGGATGGGGGCGGTTGCCTCCCAGCTCGAGGCCCTCTCGGTGGGTGTTCTGTACCCCCGCCGGGCCGCTCGCTACCAGGCGGTGATCGCGCGCCTGCAGCAGACAGTGGAGCCGGAGTTGCGAAAAATCCGCGCCGCCTTGAACCAGGCCTTCGAACACCATAAATTGCCGGTGCTGATGCGCGACCGCTGGCGTTCCTTTTCCATTGCCGGTGCCCAGTCGATGGGTCGCGGTTTTACTTCCCTGTACACCCTGGAGATTCAGGTCGACCGCAGCCTGGATGCCTACTTGGCCCTGGGGCTGTTACACAGCCTTTTCCCGCCCATTCCCGGCAAGTTGCGAGATCACCTCAACGTCCCCTCGCAGTTTGGCTACCAGGCCCTGAAGACGACGGTACAGGCCGGGGAGAATCGCATGCGGGTGGAGGTCACCACCCGCAAACTGGCCCGCTTCAACGAGGCAGGGGTGCTGGCCCCGGGGTTCGAGTTCCGTCTGACCAATTTTCAGGACCTGATGCGTTCACTTCTCGAAGGGGAGTCGGCCTTTGATACCGAGAGTCTGCGGCTTGCCTCCGCCTGCATCCAGGTCTATACCCCTCGTGGCGATACTCGGACGCTGCCGGAAGGGAGCAGTGCCCTCGACTTCGCCTTCGACATCCATGAAGAGCTGGGGCTGCGGGCCTGCCGGGCCCGGATCAATGGCCAGACGCGGCTGCTGCGTTCGCGGTTGATGGATGGCGACCAAGTGGCCATTGAAGGGAGCACGACCGTCCAGGTTCTGCCCAAGTGGCTGGAATGGGCCGTAACCCCTCGCGCCCGCAACAGTATCCGGCGTTATCTGCGCAACAAGGTGAAAGAAGGTTGAGCTTTCGCTGCTTTAGTTCTTGACCGGCACGTCGCGGCTGGCCAGATGCTGGGGAAGAGAGCGGGTGGAGAGAAGACCGGCCTTCAGCGGCTCCCTGGCGGTAGATGTCGGGCGCAGGTTGACGCTGGCGAGAAGAGAGAGGCGGTTGCGGCGGATGATCGCCTGGATTTCGCTGACGTACTCTTCCCCCCGGACGGAATATTGGGTCAGGCCGGCAGCGAGTTCCTGGCCGAGCAGCGGCCGCCCCTGGGACCGAAGCTGTGCCCGCTGCAGGCGAAAGGAGCGGTACGCTTTATTGGTGTTCAGGTTTTTCATGTACGAGCGCACCGAATCGTAGACGCTGTCGAATCGGCGCACTTCATAGGTCTCCCCCGCGGGTCGCTGTTGCGGAACGATGCCGGCTCCCGGAGTGAAGGTCCACTCCCCGAAGAAGTTATTGCCCAGTCGAGCAAAGCGGGAGGTGCCGTATCCCGATTCGCTGGCCGCCTGAGCCAGGGCGAGGGAAGGGGGGATGACATCGAGCCGGCTGAGCAGGCTCAGGCGTACCGTGCGGTCGACCAAAGGGTCTCCGTCCACCCGGTATTCCCTGGCCAGCTCAGTAATCGACAACAGCTGAGCGGTGCCGAGGAGTTCACCCTGATCATGGGCCTCCAGGGTGGTCAGCAGCCACTCGCGCTGGCTGGCGATCTCCTCATTGACCATCAGCACCATCGGCAGGATGGAGAGAAAAAAGAGGCGTTTGCGCTCGCTCGACGGAGTACGTGAGAAGTCGGCTGGCAGGTTTTCCAGAATAAAGGGGGGAACTCCCGCTTCCAGCGTATTCCAGTCGTAGTCAAGGGCGGCAAGGAAGGCTTGCAGATCGCCGTGAGTGGCGGGTGAGAGAATCTCCAACTCCGGCCGGTTGTCGGCTTGGTGCGGGAAATCCTGACAGCCACCGATCAGGATCGGCAGAAATAACAGGGCCATTGCGGCCAGGGTCGAGCGACCCTTCGGGGAATTTGGCATAAATGAATCGGCCGTCGTTGTCTCTCTTGACGACAGGCGAGTTAGTTAACATGAAAAGCCCCTCGTTGGCAATCGAAAACCGGCCAATGCCATCCCGCCGAAATCCGGTTGTGAATCCCTCATTGGTATGATAAAAGGAGCCCAATACGATGGAGGAGGAGATGGAGACCATCAAAACAGCCTCTTTTGAATATCTGATCGGTCTGGCCACGGAAAAGCCGGAGGGAGGATTCGTTTTTATCCTCGATGGCGCCACCTACCAGATTGCCGATCTGCTTGAGATCTCCCGCATTGCCGAACGCCACGGTTATATTGTGATTTATTGAAAGGAGATGGAGATGGAAATGAATTCGGAGCAGGTCTGCTATACCTTTGAGGCGGCCATCGAGATGGCTGTGCGCATGGAGGATGATGGCTTCCGCAGCTATCTAGCTGCCATTCGCAAGGTCAAGAACAAGGCGGCGCGAGAGATACTCCGAGACGCTGCCGTCGATGAACTGGAGCATAAGCATGCCTTGGAAAAGGCGCTCTTGGACGGGGAATTGGAGGGGCACGTTCTCGACCAACCGGTGCCGACCATGAATCTTGATTATGTGCTGAAAAAGAAAGAGCTGGCGCCGGAGGCGGACGCCCGCGAGGCCCTGGCCTATGCCATTCATCTGGAGAAGCAGTCGATGGAGTTTTACCGCCGGAT
Source organism: Desulfuromonadales bacterium (assembly GCA_014860175.1). Classification (GTDB taxonomy): domain Bacteria; phylum Desulfobacterota; class Desulfuromonadia; order Desulfuromonadales; family JACZKF01; genus JACZKF01. The sequence goes on from JACZKF010000161.1 coordinate 4,190, forward strand.
GGGCCAAGGGTGCGCGGGGGCACCGATGGGGCCGCTGTTCGAGCGGATTTTCAACGATGAAAGTCGTCATCTGCAAACCCTTGAAGATCTTTACGAGCGGCATTTCCTCCCCGAAAACTGACCCAGACCGAAATCGGCAGCAAGAAAAAAGCCGCTCTGATCGTGGGCGGCTTTTTTTGTTTTTTCGACTTGCCAAAACAGTGTTTTGGTTAAATAATGATACCAGGATCGAACCTCGCCGTACCGGTCCTGGAGGTTAGATGAAACCATACTTCGCCATGGGGCTGTTCGCCCTGTACGTCGTCATCATCTCCCTGCTTCGTGTTCTGCCCGACCGTGAATTCTCTCGCCTGGCCGCCATGAAGAGGATTTGGGGTCGCCAGTCCGGCCTGGCCATTCATTTTGTGACCAATGTCGGTTTGCCGATGGTTATCGGCATCGTCTTCCTCGGCCAGGGAATCGCCAGTTTCCCTCAACTGGCAGAACAAGGGCTGTGGGCGCCGGCCCACCATTCTCACTCTCTTCCTCACCTGCAATACCATCTTCCCGGTCCAGCGCCCACTCCCGCCGACCTTGTTTACAGCGGTGAAATAGCACTGCTTCTGCCGATGGATCCGGTGCGGGAGAAGGTTCGCCGCGAAATCATCTTTCATATCCCCCTCTCCCCCTGAGCCGCACCTGCGGCCGGGAGAAGGATGCCC
>JACZKF010000162.1 GCA_014860175.1 Desulfuromonadales bacterium
GTTCGATGCCGCGGAAGCGGTTGGCGACGACGGGGAGGGCGTCGGGGACGTAGAGGAAGACGTAAGGCTGCTCTTGGCCGAGGATCTCCTGGAAGCGGCCGTAGATCTTCTTGCGCTCGTCCTGGTCGAGGGTGCGCCGCCCCTGCTCGAGCAGGGCGTCGACCTCGTCGTTTTTGTAGTTGATGAAGTTGAGCATCCCCTTGCCGGTCTTGCTCGAGTGCCAGACGTCGTAGGCGTCGGGGTCGGGGGGGATGGTCCAGCCCATGATCAGGGCGTCGAAGTTCCCCGGGTCGACGAACTCCTTGAGGAAGGAGGCCCATTCGATGACCCGCAGCTTGACCTCGATGCCGACGTCGCGCAGGCGGCGCTGGATGATCTCGCCGCTCTTGGTGCGCTGGTCGTTCCCCTGGTTGGTGAGGATGGTGAAGGCGAAGGGCTGGCCGTTCTTGTCGAGGAGGCCGTCGCCGTTGCTGTCGGTCCACCCCGCCTCGGCCAGCAGCTCGCGGGCCTTTTGCGGGTCGTGGGGGTAGCTCGGCACCTCGGGGTTATGCGGCCAGGTCCCGGGCTTGTAGGGGCCGTTGGCCACCTGGCCGAGGCCGAGGAGGACGCCGTCGATGAGCTCCTGCTTGTCGATGGCGTAGGCCAGCGCCTGGCGCACCCGCTGGTCCTGGAACAGGGGGCGGCGCAGGTTGAAGCCGAGATAGGTGTAGGCCGAGGCCGGGTAGCGGTATTTTTCGAAGCGCCGCTTGAAGGCCAGGGTGTCGGTCTGCCGGGCGTACTGCAGCGGGGTGAGGTCCATGGTGTCGAGCCCCCCCGACTGCAGCTCGAGAAACATGGTGGAGAGGTCGGGGATGATGCGGTAGACGACCCGGTGGATGTACGGCGACCCCTCGTAATAGTCTTTGTTGGCCTCGAGGACGATCTTCTCCCCCCGGCGCCACTCGACGAAGCGGTAGGGGCCGGCGCCGACCGGCTGGCTCCCGAGCGGGCTCTTGGTGACGTCCTGCCCTTGGAGCAGATGCTTGGGGAGGATGTCGATGGCCCAGCTGATCAGGGCGGTGGCCAGCGGCTGGCGGTAGCTGACGCGGAAGGTGTGGGGGTCGACCACCTCGGCCTTGTCGACCTGCTTGTAGCGCTCGGCGTAGGCGGTGGGGACCTTGGGGTCGATGTAGGTCTGGTAGGTGAAGAGGACGTCTTCGGCGGTGAGGGGGGTGCCGTCGTGCCAGCGGACGTCCTGACGCAGCCGGAAGGTGATGGTCAGGTTGTCGTCGGAGATCTCCCACGACTCGGCGATATCCCCCTCGATCTCCAGGTTCTTGTCGTAGCGCACCAGCCCCGAGTAGACCAGCGAATTGATGGCGCTGGAGGCCGAGTCGGAGGCGATGACCGGCAGCAAGGTGGTGGCGTCGCCGATGGAGCCGAGAATGATGGTATCGCCATACACCGGCTCACCCGCCTCGCGCGCGGGCGCCGGACCGGTGTCGGCAGGGCGATCGCAGGCCAGGAGACTGAGGGTAAGGGGGAGTATCAGAAGCAGAGAGCGCATTTTGTCTCCGTAATGTGGAATGGGCTGGCGAAAATCTTAATTCTAATTCAGTTTCACGCGACGCCGCAACGAACGCAACGAAAAGCCAAAACCGTCTCACGCGAAGCCGCGAAGATCGCGAAGAACTGCCAAAGGCAAATCCGATTTTCTGGTTAACCAAAAAAGATCTTCTTAGATTTTCTTCGCGTCCTTCGCGCCTTCGCGTGAGACGAATTGCCTCAGGTTTGCAGTTCGTCGCGTTCGTCGCGTCGTTGCGTGAGACCGAATTTGCCTATGGCAGCTCTTCTATCGTGTAGCCTGCCGGCGGCGAAAGCCGGAACCTCTCCTCCGGGATCGAGGCGTTAAGCTCGATCTCGCTGAAGGTGAGGGTGGCCTCGCTCTGCTGGGCCGGGGTTTCGATGCTCATCGCCTGGGGGAAGCCGGACTGGCGGTCGAAGGGGCCGTAGCCGAGGCGCAGCACCAGGGCGTCGGCCTGCAGGTAGTCGGCGCCGGTGAGGCGCAGCCGGCGATCGAAGGTCAGCTCCTGGCGCACCTCTCCTTGGGCCGCCGCGAGGGTGAGCCGCCAGTTGCCGTCGGCGCCGGCGTCGACCCGGCTCTCCTGCCAGGGGATCATCGGCACCTGGTAAAGGACCATCTGCACCAGGTCGGCAAGCTGCAGCGGCAGCCGGGTGAAGCGCTGCAGGTTGCGGTAGCTGGCGGCGCCGGTGAGAAAGCGCCCCTCGCCGGGGACCAGGACACTGAGCCGGTCGCCGTCGGCGGCCACCGTCAGCACCGGGTTGCCGAAGGGGCTCAACGTCTCGCTGCGCAGCCGGTCGGGCTTTTGCGCCAGCAGCAGCTGATTGGCGGTAAAGGAGCGCTCCGGCGACGCCACCCGCACCCGCGCCATCCCCCGGAGCGAGTCGAAGGCCCCACCCTGCTGCGCCAGCTGCTGCAGCAGCAGCTCGGCCGTCGGCGTCGGACTCACGGGAATGGGGGGTTTGGCACAGGCGGTGATAAGGAAGAAAAGGAGGAGGAAGAAGGGAAATTTTGAATTTTGAATTTTGAATTTTGAATTATTCAAGCCAAATCTCCGGTATCTCGTGTCGGGTATGGTTTTCTGGGCCTTTCAATTAAGAATTCAAAATTCAAAATTCAAAATTTCTCCAGCTTTGTTTTAGCGCTCTCCAGCTCAGGGTCGATCTCGACCGCCCTTTTGTAGGCTTCCTGGGCTTTTTCCTTAAGGCCGAGGGCGGTGTAGGCGTCACCGAGGTGTTCGTGGACCAGGGGGTCGTTGGGGAGGAGGCGGACGGCTTCTTCGAGCTGTTCTCTGGCTTCGGGGTAGCGGCCGAGGCGGTAGTAGACCCAGCCGAGGGTGTCGGCGATGTGCCCTTCGGGCTTGAGTTCCATCGCCTGCAGCGCCATCACCAGCGCCTGCTCGAGGTTCTCTCCCGCTTCGGCCCAGCCGTAGGCGACGTAGTTGAGCGCTTCGGCATGCTCGGGGTCGAGGGCGAGGACTTGCTGCATGGTCGCCATCGCCTCCGGCCGCCGTCCCTGGCGCTCGAGCACCGCCCCGCGCTGGTAGAGGAGGTCGGTCTCCTGCGGGTAGAGGGCGAGCCCCTGATCGAGGACGGCCAGCGCCAGGTCGTGGTTTTTTTCCATCTCGTGCAGCGAGGAGAGATAGGAGAAGAGTTCGGGTCGCCCCTCCCCTTGCGCCAGCCGCTCCTCGAGCAGGGCGATCGCCTCGGCGGTGCGCCCGAGGCGGTGCTGCAGGAAGCTGAGATGGGCCAGGGCGTCGGTGCCGATATCCGAATCGGCGGGGATGGTGGAGAAGACTGTCAGCGCCTCTTCCCAGCGCTCCTGGCGCTCGAGGGCGGTGCCGAGGTAGAAGCGGATCTGGTCGAGACCGGGGTTGGCTTCGAGAATGCCGGTAAAGACCGCGGCGGCTTCCCCCCATTGGCGCTGTTCCAGATGGATCAGGCCGATCTTGCGCCAGGCTTCGAAATCGTCCGGGTTCTGCTCGACCAGGATCGCCAGCTCCTCCAGCGCCAGATCGAGGCGATCGCCCAGAACCAGCAGCCGGACCACATGGTGGCGCACGGCGGCGTTCTCGGGGTTGGCCTGCAGCGCCTGGCGGTAGAGGGCGAGGGCCTTGTCGACATCGCGCCCCTGCTCAAACAGGGTGCCGAGCTCGATGTAGGCCGGTTCGAAATTGGGGTCGCGCTCGATGATCTGCCGGTAGATCTCCTGGGCCAGGACGTTGAGGTCGATCTCGCGGTAGAGGCGGGCCAGGGTGAGAAGGGGGCCGAGGGAGTCGGGGAACTGCGCCACCGCTTCCTTGAGCACCGCCGTCGCCTGCTCGTAATCGCCGCGGCGGGCGTAGGCGATCCCCAGGTGGATGTAGAGCCCCTCGTCGTCGGGGCGCAACTCCAGCGCCCGGCGGAAATGCTCGATGGCGCCGGCGTCGTTCTCCTGGCGAAAGTGGAGGCTGCCGAGGAGCAGGTGCCCCTCCACCAGTTGGGGATCGCGGGCCAGCGCCTCCTCGGCGGTGGCGACCGCCCCCTCCATATCCCCCTGGTCGACCTGCAGGTGGGCCAGCGCCAGGTGGAGGTAAGCGGCGTCTGGCTCGTAGACCAGGGCCTGGCGCAGCGCCTCGGCGGCGGCGGCGTGCTCCCCCTCGATGGCCAGCATCCGGGCGCGGGCGAAATGATAGAGCACCTTGGCGTCCGGGCTCTCGAGCTGCGACTCGTACCGCCACTCCCCCCGGGCCGCCGCGGCGGCACTGCGCTCCATCGGCGACACGGCGCAGGCGGTGAGGGCCAGGGTGAGTAATAGTGGGAGGATGAGGGGCACTGGTTTCCTAATTTTGAATTTTGAATTTTAAAAACCGCACTCACGCGAAGCCGCTTCTTAGATTTTCTTCGCGTCCTTCGCGCCTTCGCGTGAGACGAATTGCTCTCAGATTTTTGCCGTTCGTTGCGTCGTTGCGTCGTCGCGTGAAACCGAATTTAGCTTTTGAAAATCTAGTGGCATTTCACGCGAAGCCGCGAAGATCGCGAAGAACTGCACAAGCCAAACCAGATCCTTCTAAAAGATCTTCTTAGATTTTCTTCGCGTCCTTCGCGCCTTCGCGTGAAACCGGTTATGCCGTTGGCCCCTTGAGACCTTAAATCAGAGCGCATAGAACCTATCGAGGCTATCACACCGCCGTGCCAGCGTCAATTTCTTGTCCCCTTGCCTCCCTTGGCTTTCCTGCTACGCTTGAATGAATTCAATCGGTTGTTTCATGTGGACTGGGAAAGGAGGTGCGCCGATGGACGAACAGGCCGTGCATCAGGCTTTGCTGCGGCCCCAGGCCTATCCGGACTACCAGGGGGCGGTCGGCTTTACCGAAACCCATGTCTCGCGTCTCTACTTTACCGACCGGCACGTCTATAAACTGAAAAAACCCGTCGATTTCGGCTTCCTCAACTTTACCAGCGTCGACCGGCGCCGTTTTTACTGCGAGGAGGAGCTGCGGTTGAACCGCCGCTTCGCCCCCGGCACCTACCTCGGGGTGGTGGAGATCCGCCGCACCGCCGAGGGGATCCGGGTGGCCGAGGCCGGGGAGATCCTCGACTATGCGGTCTGGATGCGGCGCCTGCCGGCCGAGGCGATGCTCGACCGCCGCATCGAGGCCGACGACCCGGCCCTGCCGGCGCAGATGGCGCCGCTGGGAGAACGGCTGGCCGAACTGCACCGTAGCTCGGAGGTCTGCCGCCACGACGGCGGCCAGTCGAACCTGGAGGTGGTGCGCACCAACTGGCGGGAGAACTTCAGCCAGATCGCCCCCCATGTCGGCCGGAGCCTCTCGGCGCCGGCCCTGGGGCGGCTCTCGGCCTGGGTCGAGCGTCACCTGGCCGAGGAGGCGGCGCTGATCGAGGCGCGCGAGGCCGACGGCTTCGTGCGCGACGGCCACGGCGACCTGCACGCCGAGCACATCTGCCTCACCGAGCCGCTGCAGATCTACGACTGCATCGAGTTCAACCGCCGCTTCCGGGTCGCCGACGAGGCGGCCGATATCGCTTTTTTGCTGATGGACCTGGAGTTTCGCGGCCGCCGCGACCTCGCCGAGGCGCTGCTGGCCGCCTGGAGCGCCGGCCGGACCGACGACGGGGAGCTGGCCGTCCTCCTCCCCTTCTACAAGGTCTACCGGGCCTTCGTCCGGGGGAAGGTGGAGTCGTTTCTGGCCGCCGCGCCGGCGGCCGAGGCGGCGATCCGGCAGCGGGCGGCGCAGCGGGCCCGGGCCTACTTCAACCTGGCCCTCGGCTATCTCTGCCGGCCGGCGCTGGTGCTGACCGCCGGCCTGATGGGGAC